>DATJZL010000075.1:0-11664 GCA_035499115.1 Methyloceanibacter sp.
CGACGATCAATGCCTGGAACCGGATCGCAATCAGCTTCCGCTCCGTTCACCCCGTGAAGCCGGCCGCCCATGCGGCGGCGTGACATAGACGCGAAGGAGGACGCAATGGCTCGTTCATTCCGATCTGTTTTGGCTTGCGCCGCCATGCTGGCGACCGGCGCCCTGCTGGCCGGACCGATGGTGCGGGCGGCCGGCGACGAGGCGGGCGCGCAGATCAGGCCGGTGGCGGCGGAGAAGCTGCCGAACGTGCCCGGCAAGACCATCTCGGCGATCGTCGTCAGCTACGCGCCGGGCGGCAAGTCGGGCGCGCATCACCACGCCGGCAGCGTGCTCGCCTATGTGCTGTCGGGGGAGATTCGCTCGGAGAATTCGGCGACCGGGCCTGCCAAGGTCTACAAGGCGGGCGAGAGCTTCTTCGAGCCGCCGGGCAGCGAGCATCTCGTCAGCGAGAACGCAAGCGCCACCGAGCCAGCGAGCCTGATTGCGATCTTCATTGCCGATGATGGCGCAGAGCTGACCACGTTCGATAAATAGGGGATGAAGGCCAACCGCATCCATCAATTCGGCCCGCCAGAGGTCATCGTTTTCGAGGATGTCGAGCGGCCCGAGCCAGGATTTGGCGAGGTCCTGGTCCGAGTCGAGGCATCGGGCGCTGGGCCCTGGGATTGCTGGGTACGGGCCGGAAGCAGCGTGCTACCGCAACCTCTACCCCTTACCCTCGGCGCCGACCTTTCCGGTGTGGTCGAGGCGGTCGGGCCGTCCGTCGTCGCCTTCAAGCCGGGGGACGAGGTGTTCGGCGTCACCAACGCACGCTTCACCGGCGCGAATGCGGAATATGCTCTCGCTTCCACTGCCATGATTGCGCTCAAGCCCGGCAGATTCGGCTTCATCGAAGCGGCGTCCATGCCGGTGGTTGCGGTCACCGCCTGGCAGATGCTGTTCGACCATGCGGGACTCGTCCCGGGCGAGACGGTTTTGGTCCATGGAGGAGCCGGCAATGTCGGTTCTTACGCGGTGCAGTTCGCTCGACTCGTCGGGGCGCGGGTAGTGGCGACGGCTTCGGCGCGAGACATCGACAAGGTCCAGGCCCTCGGCGCCGAGAGGGTCATCGACTTCCGCGCGCAACGCTTCGAGGAGGAGTTGAAGGACGTCGATGTGGTGATCGACACGGTTGGGGGCGGCGTCCAGAGGCGCTCCTTCGCCGTACTAAAGCCTGGCGGAAGATTGATCTCCGCGGTGTCCAAGCCCAATGCGCAGGAAGCGGAGCGGCGTTTGGTGCATGCGGGTTTCATGCTCGTGGACGTGACCACACCGGCGCTCGCCAAGATCGCAAGCCTGGTCGATGAGGGGAAGCTCTCGGTCTTCGTCGGCGAGGTCCTGCCGCTCGACCAGCTCCGCATCGCACACGAGATGATGGAGGGGATGCGACCGAAGCCTCGTGGCAGGATCGTGCTGCAAACCTAAGCCGTATCTCTATAGGGCACGGGCCTAATAGAACAGACTCGACACCGACTTCTCCTCGGCGGTGCGTGCGATCGCTTCGCCGAGCAAGGTGGCGACGGGCAGCACGCGGATATTGTGCGCGTTGCGCACCGATTCACTCGGCAGGATCGAGTCGGTGATGACCAGCTCCTTCAACCGGGAGGCCATGATGCGGGCCACCGCGCCGCCGGACAACACGCCGTGGGTGATATAGGCGGTGACCATGGTCGCGCCCTGATTGAGCAAGGCCTCGGCTGCGTTCACCAGCGTCCCGCCTGAATCGACGATGTCGTCGACGAGGATGCAGGTGCGGCCGGTCACGTCGCCGATCACGTTCATCACCTCGGAATCGCCGGGGCGCTCGCGCCGCTTGTCGACGATGGCGAGAGGAGCATCGATACGCTTGGCCAGACCGCGAGCGCGCACCACGCCTCCGACGTCGGGCGACACCACCATGAGGTTCTTGGTGCCGAACACCTGCTTGATGTCCTGGACCATCACCGGCGCGGCGAACAGATTGTCGGTCGGAATGTCGAAGAAGCCCTGGATCTGTCCGGCATGGAGGTCGAGAGTGAGAACGCGATCGGCGCCGGCACGCACGATCATATTGGCGACGAGCTTGGCGGAGATCGGGGTGCGGGGGCCGGGCTTGCGGTCCTGGCGGGCATAGCCGAAATAAGGCACGACGGCGGTCACCCGCCGCGCCGATGCGCGCTTCAACGCATCGATGATGATGAGCAGCTCCATCAAATGGTCATTGGCGGGGAACGAGGTCGACTGGATGACGAACACGTCCTCGCCGCGGACGTTCTCCTGCACCTCGACGAAAATCTCCATGTCGGCGAAGCGCCGCACGACACATTTGGCGAGGGGGAGATTGAGATAGGTTGCGATGGCCTCGGCGAGGGGGCGATTGCTGTTGCCTGCGACCAGCTTCATTCGATCGCTCCTCGACCCCTCAGTCCCGGACGGTCTCTGCATCATGCCCGGCTTTTAACAAGGGCTTAGGGGCGCTGTAAACTCGCGCTGTGACGCAAGCCTGTGGACGGGATCAGCTCGATTTGGGGAGGAGCTTGATGATGCCGTCGGCGGCGGCGCCCGCAGCAGCGTCGGCAATGGCGCCCCACGGGCCATTCAGGGACCCGCGGGGGATGGTATTTTGCTGCGAGACGGTGCCGAGCCGCTTGCCGCTCGGGTCCAGCACCAGCCAGTCGATGCGGATGCTCTGCTTGCCGCCGCTCGCGTCGGCCAGCACCACGCTGCCCTTCACCATATAGACGTTGTCGGTCGTGCCATTGGCGAGCTTGATGCCACCGGCGTAGAGGCGCTTCTTAAGTGCCGTGGTGAGGGATCTTTGCCCGTCGCCGGGCGCGCCCGCTACGGGGGCTACGAGCACGCCATTGGCCCGCGGCAGCGCGGCTACCGGTGGCGGCGCCGCAGAGGCGGTGGCGGCGGGGCTTCCTTCCGAGACTGCCACCGGCGTTGCGCCGCCATGCGGCAGGCTTGCCGCAAGCTGGGACGTGGTTTTGCCGGCGATGGTGTTAAGCACGGTGCCGTTGACGGCGTCCCACGGGTCGGCGGCCTTGCCCGGAACGAGCTCATCGCCCGATACCCGCGCCACGCGCGTAGCCTTGGCATCGGTCACGTCAAAGATATAGGAGATCTTCGAACCACCCTTCTCGCTCGACGCGAGCAGGTAGCCGCGCAGCGTGTAGGTAGCGCTGCCGCCTCCAGGGAGGATGGTGAGATGGCGGTCCTTGCCTGCCGCAACGAGCGCTTGGGTAAACTGGTCGGCGACTGGCTGGGGAGCGCCGACGATGGGGGCGAGGGCAATCTTGGTCGAGCTGCCAAAAAGGCTGGTCGCACTGCTGAAGAAGCTGCTCGTGCTCGGACCGCCGCCACAGCCCGCGAGGCAGAGAAGTGCCAAGGCGGCGAGCGCGATTGATGCGGTATGCCCTAAACGGCCGCACAGATGCGTCGAGTCCGCGCCCAACAAAACTCTCCCTCTGTTGGCCGCACAGAACCGCTCGCGACAAAACGGTCGTGGCGGGACTCCCAACCCTCTAGTAAACAATAGCTTACCTGCCTCAGCCCGCTCGCGTCCAGTTTTTGCGTGGACCGCCTTGGGGCCCTTTGCGACCTATGGTGAATGCTAGTCAGGTAAGCAGGATGGCGGAAATTTGACGGCCGTAGTCGGACTCTCCGTGATGCTGGGATCTCCGATAGCTGAACAGCCTGGATTCCTCGCAATACGTGCAGAGGCCGAGGTCGGACACGGTGCCGACACCGGCCCTTTTGAGCCGTTCGTCCACATAGCCGGCGAGATCGAAATGCGGCTCGCCTGAGCTCTCGTCGGTGGCAAAGAAGGGAGCGCTCGCCGGCTCCTCGGCGAGGAAGCGCTCGACATAGTCGGTGCCGACCTCATAGGCCCTTTGCGAGATGGCCGGGCCGATCACCGCGACAATGCGCTCAGGCTTGGCGCCGAGCTCCTGCATGGCCTCGACCGTCGCCTCGACGATGCCCGACAGCGCGCCGCGCCAGCCCGCATGAGCAGCGCCGACGACGCGCGCCTCCCCGTCGCAGAACAGCACCGGCGCGCAATCGGCGGTGAGCACGCCAATGGCGAGGCCGGGCGTCGCCGTGACGATGGCGTCGGCCTCCGGCGTCTTGCCCGCCTCCCACGGCGTCTTCGCGATCACGGCGGTCGCGCTGTGCTTCTGTAAGACGGTGAGGAGATGCAGGGGCTTGGCGCCCAGGATGTCGGCCACGCGCGCGCGGTTCTCTTGAACGCTGGCGGCATCGTCGTTTGAGCCTGGTCCGCAATTGAGCGATGCGTAGATGCTGCCCGAGACGCCGCCCTGGCGCGTGAAGAATCCATGAGCGATCCCGCCGATTGCGGCGAGGCTCGAAGCGCAAAGCCTCATCTTGTCTTGGGTCACCATGGCTGACGAGAGAGTAGCGTTAAATGTCACCGAAGGGCGGCGGCGGAGCAAGCCCATCGCTTGCCAGCGCGAGCACTTTCAACAGCATCCCCATTTGGCGCGGGTCGACAAGCCGGGCCGCGCCGGAGGAGATCAACTCTCTCTGCTCGGGGCGGGCCCCTTCGAGCAACCGGGCGCGGCGCTCGCCAAGTCCGAGCTTTAGCAGGAACTCGCCTTGCGGCATGGGGCCGTAAGTATGAAGTCCGAGCGCCGCTGCTTCATGCTTCAAGGCAGCGAAGTCGACATGAGCGGTGAGATCGGTCTCCCCCGGCGAAGCGAGCGGGTCCGCGTAGCGATGACGGCGCACGGCCTGGAGCGTGTCGCCGATGCCGCTCCGCGCGTGGCCGTAATCGATGAAGAGCGCGGCGAGCGGCGCATCGGATGCGCGCTGTGCGAGCGAGGCGAGGAGGGGTGCTGTGGTCGGGCGCATCTCCAAGATGGCGCCGTCAGGCGCAGCAGGGAGCGTATCGTCATCGACGAAATCGCCGTCGGCGAAGGTCAAGGTGTTGTGGGGCCCCAAGCCGATACACCGCTCGCGCCATATGCCCGCACGACGCGCCAGCTGTCGGATGGGAAGCGCATCGAGAAACTCATTGGCGAGCACGATAAGCGGTCGTCCCCGCGGCACCTCGTCGATGGTTTCGTACCACTGAACGGGCTGATGCGAGACAGGCAAGGTCTTCTTCTGGCTCTCGCGAAGCGCTGGGCTCGTCTCGACGAGCGCAAGGGAGACGCAGCCGGCGAATTGCGTCACGCTCCGCCAAGCGCGCGAAGCATCGGCAAGCAGCGTGCCGCGCCCTGGCCCGAGCTCGGCAACGACGATCGACTTCGGCGCGCCCATCAATTGCCAAACCGCAACCGCCCAGAGCCCGAGGAGCTCGCCGAAGATCTGGCTCACTTCCGGAGAGGTCACGAAATCGCCGCCGGCACCGAGCGGATCGCGGGTCGTGTAGTAGCCCTCGCGCGCGTCCGATAGGCAGGCCTGCATATAGTCGGCAATACCGATCGGCCCGTCGCGGGCGATCCGCTCGCGCAGGCGCTCGGCAAGCGGGGCTGTCGCAGTGCCGGCGAGTTTGGGTCGCGCGCCCATCACGACGCGAGCGCGGGCTTCCGCCTCGCGCGCCAGACGAGCCAGGCGCCGATCAGGATCATGGGGATGGAATAGACGATACCCGGCGTAAAGATGCCCACATCCATGGGATGTCCCGCGTGTGGCTCGCGCGCAAACTCCTCAATCAGGCTCCGGAAGATTCCATAGAAGATCAGGAACAGGCCGAACACCGTGCCTGGGCGCTCGAGCGCGCGATAGCGGTGGGTGGCGATGCGCAGAATGATGAACAGCACGATGCCTTCGAGGAAGGCTTCGTAAAGCTGGCTCGGGTGACGGGGAAGATCGCCGGCGCCGGGAAAGACCATCGCCCACGGCACGTCGGTCACCCGCCCGACCACTTCGGCATTGATGAAATTGGCGATGCGGCCGAAGAAGAGCCCGAAGGGGGTCGCTGCCGAGGCGACGTCGCCCAGCGACAGAGGGTTGATGTGCTTGACGCGCGAGAAGACATAGACGGCGAGCACGACGCCGAGCAGTCCGCCATGGAACGACATGCCGCCATTCCACACCGCTGGGATCTGGGACGGATTGTTCCAGAAGAAGCTCGGCTCATAAAACAGCACGAAGCCAAGCCGGCCGCCGAGCACGATGCCGAGCGTGATCCAGAGGAGAAAGTCGTCGGCCTGGGTGACCGTCATGGGCGACTTGCCACCCCATAGCGCGTCGCGCGAGACGAGATAGCGCCCATACAGCCAGCCGCAGAGGATGCCGGCCATGTAGGCAAGCCCGTACCAGCGGATCGAGACCGGCCCGAGCTGGAGCGCGACCGGGTCAATGATGGGGTAGGGGATGACGAGGAAGTCCATCGCTAAGGCCGTGGGTTCGCGAACGGGCGGACCCTTGACCGGCACCGCCTGCCTGTCAAGGCGCCGAAGGGCCGCTCCTTGCAAGGGCCGTCGTCGCATCCCATAGTCGGGGCGAAAGGTATCGCCCATGACGCAGACCACAGGACGGTTCTTCGACGAACTCGGCAAGCTCATCACCGGCGCGGCGGGAGCCGCCGACGGCGTGCGCAAGGAGATTGAGGGCGTGGTGCGCGCTCAGGCCGAGCGGGTTCTGCGCGATCTCGATGTGGTGCAGCGCGAGGAGTTCGAGGCGGTGAAGGCCATGGCGCAAAAGGCACGGGAGGAGAATGACGCGCTAAAGGCGCGCATCGCCGCGCTCGAAGCGGCGATCGTCAAAGGCTTGGCCAATCAAGACCATTAGGGCCTGCACGCAGGTCTCCCCTTGACTGGCGAATTTGCGGTGCGTTGCCGGCTTCGCGCGAATCGATGCCACTCTACTGCTGGGGGCTCCAATTTCATCCACAGCTATGTTTGGGTGGTCCACAGCATTCGGCTTGACGCGACTCGGGCCCCGTTGGTGCGGCTGACTCTCCCATTATATAACTGATTCACAAGTGATTCGCGGCGTCGTCTGGGGTAGCGCGGAACTCTCTAGAGGCCACAGAGGGAACGCATGGCTACGGCACAGTTCAACTTTGACCGACTCACCAACCCTGTAGACATGGTCGAGCATATTGCGACCATCCATGACTGGACTTTCGAGCGGAGCGCCCCTGATGAGCTGACGCTCACCGTGGCGGGCTCTTGGTGCGACTATCATATCTCGCTCACATGGCGGGATGATCTTGAGGCGCTGCACTTGGCGTGCGCCTTCGACTTCAAGGCCACTCGGCAGCGGCTGCCGGAAATCTACCGGCTGCTCGCTCTGATCAACGAGCAGCTCTGGCTCGGCCATTTCGACCTGTGGAAGGAGGACGGCATGTTGCTCTACCGCCATGGGCTCCTGCTCGCCGGTGCCGAGAGCCACGCCGCGCAATGCGAGGCGCTGCTCAGGTCGGCGCTCGAATCGTGCGAGCGCTATTATCAATCCTTCCAGTTCGTGCTGTGGGCGGGGAAATCGGCAGAGCAGTCGCTCGCCGCCACCATGCTCGAGACGCAAGGCCAGGCATGAGCCTCCGCCTCGCCGGCCCGCTGCTGCTGGTGGGAGCGGGGAAGATGGGCGGGGCTCTCCTCGCGGGCTGGCTGCGGCAAGGCCTCGATCCGGCTCATGTCTTCGTGAGCGATCCCGCACCTCCAGAGGATGTCGCGGCGCTGATCGCGAGCCGCGGCATTGAGACGGCCAAGCTTCCGGCGAAGCCCTCGACCATCGTCATCGCCGTCAAGCCTCAACTCGTTGACGAGACTCTCAAAGCGCTCACGCCGAAGATCGGCAGGGGAACCGTGGTGCTGTCAATTGCCGCAGGTTGGACGCTTGCCAATCTCGCGCGCACCCTGCCGAAGGGCACGGCGATCGTGCGGGCGATGCCGAACACCGCCGCCGCCGTCGGCCACAGCATGACGGTCGCTTGCGCCAACGATGCGGTGTCGCGTGATCAGGCGCTCGAATGCGCACATCTGCTCGAGGCGGTCGGCGAGGTGATGTGGATTGAGGACGAGAGCTTGATGGATGCCGTCACCGCGGTATCCGGCAGCGGTCCCGCTTATGTGTTCCTGCTTGCCGAATGTCTCGCGGAAGCTGGACGGGAGGCCGGGCTCGATGCCGAGCTCGCGAACGAGTTGGCGCGCGTGACCATCTCAGGTGCGGGCGCGCTTCTCAGTCAGTCCGACCTCAGCGCCGCTAAGCTCAGGGAGAATGTCACTTCGCCCAAGGGCACGACTGCGGCGGCCCTCGAAGTGCTGATGGGGAAGGGCGGCTTCAAGGAGCTGCTCGTTCGTGCCGTCGCCGCAGCGGCCAAGCGCTCGCGCGAGCTGTCTTCGTGATCAGGCGGCGCTATCCGACGACGCCCTTGCACTTGCCTTTTGGCAACCCCTTCAGGGCTTTCGCGGCGTCATCTTGGGAAGCGTAGCCGTTTTTGTCGCCCAGAATCGTCATCCCCGCGCTGGCGCTAGGTTTGGAATCGATAATGGAGCAATTCCCGACTGTATCCATCTCGAGGAAGTACTTTGCATCGGCGGCGAGAGCGGGGGCGGCCATGCCGATGAGGGCAATCAGGACGATGGGGGTCTTCTTCACGGGGTTTCTCCCTTTTCAATGAGGGTGAAACGATGAGCCTTCAGCGTTCCGCTCGTCAATGGAACCATTAGCAGCACCCTGAGTGACGCTTCGCCTTTCGACGGCCATTGAAAGCGCCTAAGATTGGGGCAAAGAGGAGTAGCCCCATGTTAGACGATTTCTCCAAGCGTTCCAAAGCGGTGCGGGCAGCGCTCGATCTGGCAGAGAAAAAGGGCTGGCGCGACACGACCCTCATCGACATCGCGCAAGCCGCGGGCCTTAGTCTCTCCGATCTCAGGGCCGAGTTTACTTGCAAGAGCGACATCCTGCGCGCCTTCCAGGGCGAGGTCGATAAAGAGGTGCTTGCCAAAGCGAAAGCCGAAGGCGAGCAAGGCCCGCGCGACCGGCTGTTCGATCTCATCATGACTCGGTTCGATGTGCTGGCGCCCTATAAGGGCGCGCTCAAGCGCATCTCAGCCTATCTCTCTTGCCGCCCGGGCGAAGCCGCGAGCCTCACCTGCTCAACGCTCGCCTCGCAATATTGGATGCTGGCAGGCGCCGGCGCAAAGCTCGACGGCGCGGGCGCCGCCTTGCGCGTGGGCGGCCTCACGGCGATCTACGCCAAGGTGTTCGAGGTCTGGCTCGACGACAATTCGCCCTCGCTCGACAAAACCATGGCGGCGCTCGACAAGCGGCTCGCCAAGGGAGAGCGCATGCTCGCCAAAGCCGAAACGTGCTGCACGAATTTCTGTCGCTTCGCCTGCGGGTTCCTGCCACGCGGCTGGAAGCGTGGCGACAGCGCCGAAACGCCGTCCAAGCCTGCTCCGGAGGCGGGTGCGGCCGCCGCAACGTAGTACGACAAGCGACGTGCTCTATTCCGGGTAGGACTCGTCGCCGGGACCCGACAGGTCCTCGGGGCCTTCGCCGGGCAGAGCGTTGTCGACGGGATCGTCCGCGAGCGTCGTGTCGGGATCGGGAAGCTCAAGACCGTCAGAGGCTCCGCTGTCCGCGCCGAACAGAGAGCGGGCGACGCCGCCGAACAATGGACCGCCATTGGCGCGCTGGACCTGGACGCCACCGCCGCCGAAGGTGAAATTGATCTGCGAGCCCGGCTGCTCGGCGTCCTGAATCTGGTCGAGCTCGGACTCGCCGGCCGCAGGCCCGGTGAAGGAGAGGGCGAGGAGGCTCGCCAATCCCACAGCCACTCGTCGCATGCGTCCTCCTTGTCCGTCGTGGGTCGGTTCAGACCGGCACCTTTAGCACGGCTTTCAGTCCGCCGAGCGGCGATCGGTCAAGCGTAATGTCGCCGCCATGGATGCGAGCGATGTCGCGGGCGATCGCGAGCCCAAGCCCGGTCGAGCCCGAATCCTGGTTGCGCGCGTGGTCCAGCCGATAGAAGGGGCGGAACACGTGCTCGCGCTGAGCCTCGGGGATGCCCGGGCCGTCGTCTTCGACGGTGACGGTCAGCGAGCCATCCTGGCGCTCGGCGGTGACCTTGACGTGCTCGGCGAAGCGCGCGGCGTTGTTGACGAGATTGGCAACCGCGCGCTTGAAAGCATGCCGGCGCAGCGGCACGATCAACGGAGCGTTATCGATCTCGATCGTAATGTCCTTGGCGCCGTGGGCTTGCGATTTCACCTCGCCCAAGATGTCACCGATATCGACGCGCACGATCTCCTCGCTCGAGCCTCCTTTGGCGAAGGCCATATAGTCTTCGAGCATCGCCTGCATCTCGTCGACATCGCTGCGCAACGCCTCGAGCTCGGGACTGTCCTCGAACAGAGCGAGCTGCAGGCGAAAGCGCGTCAGCACGGTTCGGAGGTCGTGACTTACCCCGGCCAGCATGACGGTCCGCTGCTCGACGTGGCGCTCGATACGATCGCGCATCTCGATGAAGGCATTGGCGGCCTGGCGCACCTCGCGTGCGCCGCGCGGACGGAAGTCCTCTGGCGGGGGGCGCCCCTTGCCGAAACTCTCGGCCGCCTCCGAGAGACGCAGGATCGGCTTGATCTGGTTGCGCAGGAAAAGGATGGCGACCGTCAACAGCACGAGCGAGGTGCCGACCATCCATAAGAGAAAGATCTGCGAGTTCGACGCATAGGTCTGGCTTCGCCTGGCGAGCACGTGCATCACGCCGTCCTCAAGCTTGATGCGGATGTCGACGATATTGGAGCGGCCGACCGTGTCGATCCAGAACGGGCGGCCGATCTGGCGCGTGAGTTCGTCGGAGAGGGTCGTGTCGAGCAGGTCGAAGAAGGGCTTGGAGTTGGCGATCGGCAATTCCTCGCCGGGCACGAAGCGTACGCGTAAGCCGAGATCTTCCTCGGCGAGCCGCGTCAGCGTCGCCGCATCGGCGTCTTGGGGATATTCGCGGTAGATGTCGATCAGCATGGCGATGTTCTGCACGGTGACGGTCGAGAGCCTCCGCGTGACCGTCTGCCAGTGCCTCTCGAGAAACACGAATGTGAGCACCGACTGCAGCAGCACCATCGGGGCGATGATGATGATCAGCGCGCGGGCATAGAGCCCCTTCGGCATCTGGTTGCCGATCGCCCCGGTAACGCGCCGGTAGAGCGAGCGGCGCTCGGGCACAAGGGGCGGGGCTGCGGAGATGGCGTCCATCACTCGGGATAAAGAATGTAGCCCTTGCCGCGCACGGTCTGGAGATAGACCGGATTGGCAGGGTCGTGTTCGATCTTGCGCCTAAGCCGATTGATCTGCACGTCGACCGCACGTTCGCCGCCAGAGTCGGCGTCCTTGGCAAGTTCCTGACGGGAGACGGGCATGCCCGGGCGCTGGGCGAAATAGCGCAGCAGGTCGCGCTCGCGCTCGGTGAGCCGCACCGTCTCGCCCTGACGCTTCAACTCGCCGCGCGAGATGTGGAACACGAATTCGCCCATGCGCACCTCGCCGGAGGGAGAGGCTCCGCCACGGCGCAGCACGTTCGACACGCGCAGCAGCAGCTCGCGCGGGTCGAAGGGCTTGGCGAGATAATCGTCGACGCCCGTCTCGAGCCCTTCGATGCGCTGCTCCGGCTCGGCGCGTGCGGTCAGCATGAGGATCGGCACCTGCGATGAGCTCCTGAGCGAGCGG
>DATJZL010000076.1:0-17116 GCA_035499115.1 Methyloceanibacter sp.
TATGGGCACGCCCGACTTTGCCGTGCCGACGCTCCGCGCGATCCTCGAAAGAGGTCACGAGGTCGTTAGCGTCTACACTCAGCCGCCGCGTGCGGCAGGCCGCGGTATGGCTTTGCGCAAATCTCCTGTCCACCAGACCGCCGCACATGCAGGCCTTGCGGTCGCGACGCCTGAGCGCTTAAGGGGCGCTGACGAACAAGAGCGCTTCCGCGCGCTCAAAGCCGATGCCGCGATCGTTGTCGCCTATGGTCTGATCCTGCCGAAAGCGATCCTCGATGCGCCCCGCTTCGGCTGCCTCAATCTGCACGCCTCGCTTCTGCCGCACTGGCGTGGCGCCGCCCCCATCAACCGCGCCATCATGGCCGGCGACAGAGAGACCGGCGTCTCGATCATGCGCATGGACGAGGGTCTCGACACCGGCCCAGTCTGCCTCGAGGCGCGCGTCGCGATCGGCCGCGAAGAGACGGCCGGCGAGCTCCACGACCGGCTTGCAACGCTCGGCGCGAGCTTGATGGTGAACGCGCTGGCGAAGCTCGAAGAGGGGAGTCTCTCCTGCCGCCCGCAACATGACGAGGGGGCGACTTATGCGCCGAAGCTCGATGCCAAGGAGACGCGCATCAATTGGCGGCTGCTTTCGCGCGACGTGAATGACCGCATTCGTGGCCTCTCGCCTCATCCGGGAGCCTGGCTCGAGATCGAGGTGAACGGCAAACGCGAGCGGATCAAGGTCCTGCGCTCCGTCATCGCCGCGGGTAGCGGAATGCCCGGCATGATCCTCGACGAGAACCTGACCGTCGCTTGCGGCGAGGGCGCCGTGCGTCTCACCGAGGTGCAGCGCGCCGGCAAAAAGCCGATGAGCGCCGCTGACTTCCTGCGCGGCGTTCCACTTCGCCCTGGCACTCTCCTCGAATAACCCATGCCACGCTACAAGCTCATCATCGAATACGATGGCACGCCCTTCGTCGGCTGGCAGATGCAGGACAACGGCCCCTCGGTGCAGGAGCGTCTCGCCGCGGCGATCAAGGCCTTCTCCGGCGGGGATGTCGTGCCGCGCGGGGCCGGCCGGACCGACGCGGGCGTCCATGCCCTTGGCCAGGTCGCGCATGTGGATCTCGCCAAAGACTGGGAGCCCGAGAAGATCCGCGATGCGGTGAACGGGCAGCTCCGACCCGATCCGATCAGCGTGCTCACGTGCGAGCGCGCTCTCCAGGATTTCGACGCGCGGCTTTCGGCGACCGCACGCCATTATCTCTACCGCATCGTCGATCGCCGCGCCCCGCTTGCGCTTGAGCGCAACCGCGCCTGGGGCGTGTTCCGCTCCCTCGATGCCGAGACGATGAATGAAGCGGCGCAAGTGTTGGTCGGCCATCACGACTTCACCACGTTCCGCTCGACCGAGTGCCAGGCGAAATCGCCGATCAAAACGCTCGACCTGCTCGCTGTGTCACGCCACGGCGAGATCATCCGCATCGAGGCGAAAGCACGCTCTTTCCTGCACAATCAGGTGCGCTCGATGGTGGGCTCGTTGAAGCTCGTCGGCGAGGGAAAGTGGAGCGCGCGCGACCTCAAGGCCGCCCTCGAGGGTCGCGACCGCGCGGCTTGTGGACCGGTGGCGCCCCCGCAAGGTCTCTATCTCGTCAAGGTCGACTACTGACGGGACGACGGCCTGGTTTCACGCCTCGCGCTGATCGGGGTAAGCTTGGCTGGTGGCTTTCGCGATGTCGCGCCTTGGAGGCCTTGGCGTCCAGGCTGCCGCATAGACAGGCCCTCCCTGCTAGGCTAGGAGCTTGTCACCATTGGCGAGCTTCCCCTCCCTTTCGCAACGGGGAGGGCCGGGGAGGGGGTTCAGTTGCACCATAGCGTCGTTCGCCGGTTTTCCAGCACAACATGATCAGACGTATCGCCACTGTCGGCGGGCTCACGCTCGTCTCGCGCCTCACCGGCTTCATTCGTGACGTGGTCATGGCCGCGATCCTCGGCGCCGGGCCGATGGCCGACGCCTTCTTCGTCGCCTTCAGGCTGCCCAACCATTTCCGCGCCATCTTCGCCGAAGGCGCCTTCGCTGCCGCCTTCGTGCCGGCTTATGCGCGCACACTCGAGCAGGCAGGCTTGCCCGCCGCGAAGCTCTTCGCCGACCAGATCGCCGCTGCGCTGATCGTGCTCAACCTCGTCCCGCTCGCGCTCGCTTTGCTTTTTACGCCGGAAGTCGTCGGCTTGCTCGCGCCGGGTCTTTCCGACGATCCGATCCGCTTCGATCTCGCCGTCGCGCTGACCCGCATCACCTGTCCCTATCTCGCGCTTGTCTCGATTGAGACGTTGTTTGCCGGCATCCTCAACGCCAATAGCCGGTTCGCCACCGCGGCCGGCGCTCCCATTCTGCTCAATCTTTCGATCATCACGACGCTTCTGCTCACGCCGTTGTTCCCCGATGCCGGTCACGCCGCCGCCTGGGGCGTGCTTCTGGCCGGCGTGCTGATCGTTTTTGTCGTTGGCGGTGACGCCGAGATGCACGGCATCGGCATCAGGCTGCGCATGCCGCGTCTCGACGCGCCCACGCGCAGATTCCTCAAGGCGCTTGGACCCGCCATCATCGGCGCCGGCGGCGTCCAGCTCGCGCTGTTCGCCGATACGCTGATCGCCTCATATCTTCCGACCGGCGCGCTTTCGGCGCTCTATTACGCCGACCGCATCAACCAACTCCCCATCGGCGTGGTCGGCATTGCGGTCGACACCGTGCTGCTGCCTGAGATGTCACGGCGGCTCGCTGCCGGAGATGAGAAAGGTGCGGCGTCGGCCCAGGCGCGCGGCATCCAGCTCGCGCTTCTTCTCACCGTTCCTTGCGCCGCAGCCTCGATCGCCATTCCCGACCTCATCATGCGGGCATTGTTCGCGCGCGGCGCCTTCACGGCGGCCGACGCCGCGGCTGCCGGCGCGACCCTTGCCGCTTACGCTTTCGGCCTTCTGCCTTTCGTTTTGCTCAGGAGCTTCACCTCGCCCTTCTATGCGCGCGGCGACACCGCGACCCCGGTCAAGGCCGCGCTTCTTGCCGCGAGCATCAACATTCTCCTGAAGGTGCTGCTCATGGGGCATCTCGCTCAGGTCGGGCTTGCCACGGCAACCAGCGTCGGCGCCTGGATCAACCTTAGCCTGCTCGGCTACTTTGCCCGCCGTCAGGGCTTTGCCGTGTCGGGCGCGGCCATCGGCAGGCCGGTGGCAAAGCTGCTATTTGCCGGCGCGGTGCTCGCCGTCGTTCTGCTCGGTGCCTCCTACGCGCTCGAGCGAGCTCTCGTCCATCTCACCCACTTTCATGAAGAGACAATCCTCCTCATCCTGTTCGTCCTGGGCACCATCGTCTATGGCGGAGCCATCCTTTTCCTTCTCGGTCTTCCATGGCTTAAGAGCCTGCTCAGGGAGGTGACGGTCGTGGCCGAGACGGAGGGGCCTCCCGTGCTCGAGCCGGCCGATCCGACCGACGACTCGGCCGCGCTGCCCGACTCCGAGCCGCCGCCGAGGATCTAGCGAAACTATTCCGCCAGCAGGTCCACGAGCTCAACCGACTTAGGGTCGATCGGGCGCCCAAGGAAAATCTCGCCGACGCGGGCGAAGCGTTCCGGTGAATCGGTGGCGAAGAACCGGGCCTGCCCGACACTCTGCGGCGCGCTGGCGAGCCGCCGCTCGGCAAGCGCGCTGGCGACAGCTGTAGCCGTCGTTTCCGCGGAGTCGACGAGCGCGACCGAGTCGCCGATGCTCTTGCGGATCGAGGCGGCGAGTACCGGGAAATGCGTGCAGCCGAGCACGAGCGTGTCCGGCGCGCGCGCGCCGCTGAACAGGCTCTTGAGATAGCGATCGGCGGCGGCCAGCGTGACCGGGGAATCGGTCCACCCCTCCTCGGCGAGGGCTACGAACACCTGACAGGGCTGTTGCACCACGACCGCGTCGCGCATCAACCGGTGAATGGCCCGCATGTAAGCCCCGCCTTTGACCGTGCCCTCGGTCGCGATCACGGCGATGTGGCGGTTGCGGGTGGCCGCGGCGCCCGCGCGGGCACCGGGCTCTATCACGCCGATCACCGGCACCGGCTCCCATGCCTCCTGCAATAGATAGAGGGCGACGGCGGAGGCCGTGTTGCAGGCGATCACCAGCATCTTGACGCCCTGGTCGATCAGGAGCCGCGTCGCCTGGAGCGCATAGGCCTGAACCGTCTCGGCGCTCTTGGTGCCGTAAGGCAGCCGCGCCGTGTCGCCGAGATAGACGAAATGCTCATTGGGGAGGCGCGCGATGAGCGCCCGTAGCACGGTAAGGCCTCCCATTCCGGAGTCGAACACCCCGATGGGCCGGGGATCACCCGGCATCGGCCCCCCCGAACGTCTTGAAGTAGAGCTCGATGAAGCGGCGATAGATGGCGGTGAGCTGCTCGAGATCGGCGATGGTCGCATGCTCGTCGATCTTGTGGATGGACGCGGTCAGGAGCCCGAACTCGACCACCGGGCAATAATCCTTGATGAAGCGCGCGTCGGAGGTGCCGCCGTCCGTGGAGAGCTTGGGCGTGATGCCGGCGACCTCATGCACCGCCTCGGTCAGCAGCGCATCGAGCGGTCCGGGCTCGGTCAGGAAGGCATGGCTCGGCGGCTCGAAATCGAGCGCGAAGGAAAGTTCGCTGCCGGCGAGCGCCGCCTGAGCCTGCTCTCTCAGCATGGCTTGCAGCGACTCCGCCGAGTGGCGGTCATTGAAGCGGATGTTGAAGCGCGCCTCCGCCGCCACCGGGATCACGTTCACCACCTGATTGCCGACGTCGATGCTCGTGACCTCGAGATTGGATGGCGAGAAATGCGCACTGCCGTAATCGAGCGGGGAATCGTAGAACCGGGCGAGGATCTTGATGAGGCCCTTGACCGGGTTGTTGGCAAGATGCGGATAGGCGACGTGGCCTTGCACGCCCGTCACCTTCAGCCTGCCGTTCAGACTGCCGCGCCGCCCGATCTTGATGGCCTCGCCGAGCCGCGTGGCGCTGGTCGGTTCGCCCACCAGGCAATGGTCAAGGCGCTCGCCCTTCTTCGCCATCCATTCGAGGACCTTGCGGGTGCCGTTGACGGCGGGGCCTTCCTCGTCGCCGGTGATGAGAAGACTGATCGAGCCGTCGATCTCCCGTCCGCGCGACTTGACATAATCGAGCGCCGCCGAGACGAAGCAGGCGATCGCTCCCTTCATGTCGGAAGCGCCTCGTCCATAGAGCACGCCGCCGAGGATGTTTGCGGCGAAGGGCGGATGCCGCCAGAGCTTCGCGTCGCCCGGCGGCACCACGTCGGTATGGCCGGCGAAGCAAAGATGAGGCGGTCCTTCGCCCACTCTCGCGTAGAGATTTTCGATCCGCTCGTCCCCTTCGCCGAAGCTCAAATGCTCGCACGCGAAGCGCGCAGGCTTGAGTGCCTGAACGAGCACCTCGATTGCGCCCGCATCGCGCGGGGTCACGCTCTCGCAGCGGATCAAGCTTTGCGCGAGCGCCACCGCCTTATCGCCGAGCATGGTCATTATGTCAGCACCATGACGGCCAACCCGGCAGGTGGCAAGCCCGGCCGCGGCGCTGCCGGAGCTTCAACAACGGCGGCAAGGATCGTGTTTGCGTAGAGCACGCGCGATCCGTCGCCATGAAGGTGGGGAATTACCGCACTGCTGCCAAAGGATCGCCGCCGAACCGGTTCGGTCCGGGCGTTCCCTTGAGGATGCCGAGCTCGATCAGGAACCACAGCCCGACGCCCAGATTGACGAGCGCGCACACCCATCCGATTGCGGTCAGTTGTTGCGTTCCGGTCAGACCCAATGCCGCTAGCAGATTTGTGAGGAGAAGAGCGCCCAATGCATAGGCAGCCATGATGCCGGGCTTGTCACGGTCTTGAAACCGCTTCGCACAGACAGCGTAGGTAAAGTAGAGGAGGGCGAGGAAAATCACGAAACCCAGAAGCCGCCCAACAAAACCCAATCCGAAAATCTCAACGACGATGAAGCTGAGAACGATATTAATGATGCCTAGAATAACGACGCCAGCCCACCATTTGGCCCGGTTGATGCGTCCATCGAACGACGTGAAGAGATATTTGAAATCCATTCGTGTCCCCTCCCTTTGGCCTGGCTTCACCCAGGTCCCGTCTCTTGTAAGGCCGAAGGGCAGGCTTCTGGAAGAGGGGATATGCGGGGCGGCTTAGGGCAAGATCTTTTCTAATCGGCCGGCATGGGCCGGAACGGAGGCGAAAGCCCTAGGATGCGGGATCCGGCTTGGCCGAAGGATCGGGGCTGTAGCGATTGGGCCTTGGCGCTCCGGGTAAGAAAGCGAGCGGCGACAGACACCCGAGTACGCCGAGGACGTTTAAAGCTAAAAGATCGACGGGCTGACCCGTCGTGCTCAATGGTGTTAAAGGGAGGTACGCGCCGACGAGCAAAGGAAAGGCCATGAGCCACGCGGTCCAGCCGAGATCGTGCAAGCGCTTGCTACCGAGCGCCACGATCACCCAGTTCCAAGGCAGCAGAAGGATCAGCGCGCCCTGGGGCATGCCGTTAAAGTTGTCGTGGGTGCTCGCGATGCCAGTGATGACGCTGACCAAGGCGATCAGCGCAATGACGCTTGCCCCGACGGTGATAACGAAGGGGATTCGGGCCAGGCGCCCTTGCGGCGATAGCAAGAGCTGCCAGAGCCTGGGCCTGCGTGCCTTTGTCTTCGTCTTGACCTGGTCCTTGTCGGTGGCGGCATCTGTCTTCGCCTCGGTTAGCTCCTCCTTGACACTGGTGACGACCTTCTCAGGCGCGTGCTTGGCGGGGGGAAGCTTGACTTTCGCTTCTCGCTGTCCGGCCAGCAGCTGATCCATCGCCTTGATGAGACGGGCCATATGCGGATTAAAGTCCCGCCCGCTATCCACGGGAGCCGCTTGGCGAAAGACGAGATTACGTAGGCCCTCAGGCAGCGAAGCGGGCGCTGGCAGGGAGGCATTGTCGATCAGCACGGGGATGACGGGGATCTTCCTTGCCAGCGCCGCCTCGACCTCGATGCGCACCCAGTCGTTCTCCTCGTTGATCCTGAAGGCGCCCTTTTCGTCGGCAGCAGCCCAATTCTTTCCGACAATGGCAAGCAGCACGTCGCAGCGCTTCAGCGTCTCCTGGATGTGCTCGCGGAAATCGAGCCCGAACGGGATAGAGTCGATGTCCATGAACACCTGATCGGCGCCGTAATGCCCGACCAGGCGATCGAAGATGCGTCCGGCGATCGCGCCGGTGTCGTCCCTGCGATAGGAGAGGATGATGGTTGGCATGCGAAGCTCCGTCCCCGGACGCAATCTAGCGGAACGCGCATGAGTGAGGAACCAGCGGCGGTTTCGACCTGACCAGGGTCAATCCCTGAGCAACTCGTTGATCGAGGTCTTGGCGCGGGTCTTCTCATCGACCGTCTTCACGATCACCGCGCAATAGAGCGATGGCCCAGGCGTCCCGTCGGCGAGCGGTTTACCGGGCATCGTCCCCGACACGACGACGGAGTAGGGGGGCACGCGCCCCTGATGCACGAAGCCGGTCTGCCGGTCGATGATCTTGGTCGATTGGCCGAGATAGACGCCCATGGACAGGACCGAGCCCTCGCCCACGATCACGCCCTCGGCCACCTCGGCGCGGGCGCCGATGAAGCAATTATCCTCGATAATCACGGGGTTCGCCTGGAGCGGCTCGAGTACCCCTCCGATCCCGGCGCCGCCGGAGAGATGCACGTTCTTGCCGATCTGCGCACACGAGCCGACCGTTGCCCAGGTGTCGATCATGGTGCCGCTATCGACGCGCGCGCCGAGATTGACGAAGGAGGGCATGAGCACGACGCCCGGCGCGATATAAGCCGAACGGCGCACGACGGCGCCAGGCACCACGCGAAAGCCGGCCTCCTTGAAGTCCTTCGCCTTCCACTTGGCGAACTTGGTCGGCACCTTGTCCCACCACGACGCGCCGCCGGGGCCGCCCTCGATGCGATGCGGCTCATGCAGGCGGAAGGAGAGCAGGATCGCCTTCTTCAGCCATTGATTCACCACCCAGCTCCCGCCTTGCTTCTCGGCAACCCTAAGCTCGCCCCTGTCGAGGAGATCGAGCACCTCTTCGACGGCGTCGCGCACCACGCCCTTGGTCTCAGGCGTGATCTCGGCGGCATGCTCGAAAGCGCTGTCGATGAAGGTCTTGAGATGGTCGTAGGTCATGGCGGACCGTTAGGTGAGGCAGAACTGGGCGTTGAAGGGGATGACCACGGCGTTGTCACGCTCTTTGGCAAGTGCTGCGCCAATTTCGGCGAGGAAGGGAGCGAGCGCGTCGGTGCGGTGATGGATATGGGCGGGAAGCTCGGTCCACGAGGCGATCGCCCGGTGCTCGGGATGCTCCGTCAAGCCGTGGACCAGAACCGTCGTCATGCCGAGCTCATGCGCTGTCTTCAGATTGTGCGGCAAGTCGTCGAACATCGCGGCGCTCTTTGCCACCACGCCGCAGGCCCGCGCGAAGCGCTCATAGGCCTCTTGTGTCGGCTTGGGGTGGATATATTCGAGCGCATGGATGTCGAAGATGTCGTCGAAGCGGCCAAGAACGCCAAGCCGCGCCGCAACCGCCTCGGCATGTTTGCGCGAGCCGTTGGTGAAGACGAATTTCCGCCCCGGCAATGCATCGATCGCGGCACCAAGCTCGGGTGCCGCAGTAACCGCGCTGAGATCGATGTCGTGCACATAGTCGAGAAAGTCATCCGGCGAAATGCCGTGCAGCCTGACGAGCCCCGCGAGAGTCGTTCCATGCTCGTAGTAATAGGTCTGGCGCAACGCTTGCGCCTCGTCTAGCGCAAGCCCGAGCTCATGCGCGATGAACTCGCCCATGCGCCGGTCGATCTGGGCGAACAGATTGCAGTCGGCGGGGTAGAGGGTGTTGTCGAGGTCGAACACCCAGGCCTCGACATGGTCGAAGCCGTGCGCTTCCTTGAGCTGCCCGCTCATGACAGCCCCCTCTTGCTGCTTCTTGGCCGGCGCCGCTCGATCAGAGTGCCGGCGCCATGCTCGGTGAACAGCTCGAGCAGGACGGCATGCGGCACGCGGCCGTTGATGATCACGACCGCCTCCACGCCCTCGGCGATCACGTCGAGGCAGCCTTCAATCTTGGGGATCATGCCGCCCGAGATGGTGCCGTCCTCGATCAGCGCCTGAGCCTCCGCCGTGGTCAGCGACTTGATGAGCTGGCCGTTCTTGTCGAGCACGCCCTCGACGTCGGTCAGCAGCAAGAGGCGCTTCGCCTTCATCGCTGTGGCGAGCGCCGCGGCGAACGTATCGGCATTGATATTGAGCGTCTCGCCGTCGGTTCCGACCCCGAGCGGGGCGACCACTGGGATCAAGTCCGACTTGCTGATCACGTCGATGATATGCGGATCGACCGCCGCCGGATCGCCGACAAAGCCGAGATCGACGATCTCCTCGATATTGGAATCGGGATCGCGCATCCGCCGCTCGAGACGCTTGGCCCGCATGAGATTGGCGTCCTTGCCCGAGATGCCGACCGCCTTGCCGCCTTGATTGTTGATGGCGGTGACGATCTCCTTGTTGACGGAGCCAGCGAGAACCATCTCGACCACCTCGACTGTCGCCTGGTCGGTGACACGCAAGCCTCCCTTGAACTCTGATCTGATATTGAGCCGCTCGAGCAGGGAGCCGATCTGCGGTCCCCCGCCATGCACCACGATGGGGTTCACGCCGGCCTGTTTGATCAGCACGATATCGCGGGCGAAATTGGCAGCAAGCTCGGGGTCGCCCATGGCATGGCCGCCATATTTCACCACGACCGTCTGCTTGTCGTAGCGCTGCATGTAGGGCAGCGCCTCGGACAGCACCTTGGCCTTGGCGTGCACCGAGGCGATCACGTCCGCCACGCCTTGGGCAGCAGCGGGTGCCTTCGCGGCCTTGGCAGCCGGCCGTTCCTTGGACTTTTGCGGGGTCGATTTGATCTTGCTCACGTCGCGCTTATAGCGGCGCGAAGGCAGCGGGGACAAGCGATAGGCTGATCTATTCAGCGCCGGCCCGCTCGACTATACGTCTCGGCTAGCCCGGCGCCTCATTTGCGGGCATTCCCGCAGCCGGCCAATGGAGTCACCATCGATGCGTCGAGAGCCGCCGCCCGACCGCCCCTCGGAGTCGGTCAAGAACGGGCTGCCGCGGCAGCAGGCTGCGCTCCCCGGGCGCGGCGGCCTCGCCCGCATCGTTTCAGCCTTCTGGAACTCTCTGGGCGGGCTTCAGGAAGGGCTTTTGACCGAATCGGCGATCAAGCAGGAGGTGGCGATCGCCTGCCTTCTTCTGCCGGTCTCCTTTTTCATCGCCCGCGATGTGTGGACCTGGGTTGCGCTGGTCGGAAGCCTGCTTTTCGTGCTGTCGATCGAGTTCCTCAACACGGCCATCGAGCGGCTGTGCAATCACATCCAGCCCGACCGGCACGAGGCGATCCGCATTACCAAGGACCTCGCCTCCGCCGGCGTCTTCTTCTCGCTCGCGCTTGCCGGGATTGTCTGGATCGCCGCCTTGTGGGCCCGTATCGTTCAGTGAGGACCGCTACGAGGCGGCAGTGGCAACCGCGGCGCGAAGCTCATCAATGCCCGAGCCCATGCGCGCAGACGTGGTCAGGATCACCGGGTAGGCGGCGGGGTGCTTGGCGAGGTCGCGGGCGATCTTCTCTAGTAGCGCCGCAAGCTCCGAGGCCTTCGGCTTATCGGCCTTGGTCAGCACCACCTGGTAGGAGACAGCCGCCTCATCGAGCAGCGTCATGGTCTCTTTGTCATTCGGCTTGATGCCGTGCCGCGCGTCAATCAGGAGGAACACGCGCCTCAGCTCGCGCCGCCCCTTGAGATAATCGCGGATCAGCCGCGTCCAGCCCTTGACCTCCGACTTCGAGGCGCGCGCATAGCCATAGCCCGGCATGTCGACGAGATAGAGCGCACCGTCCTTGCCGAGGCTGAAGAAGTTGAGCTCGCGCGTCCGCCCCGGCGTGACCGAGACGCGAGCGAGAGAGGTGCGCCCGGTGAGCGCGTTGATCAGGCTCGACTTGCCGACATTCGAGCGCCCTGCGAAGGCGACCTCGGGCCGCCCGTCCTTGGGCAGGTCATCGATTCTGACCACGCCCTTGATGAAGCTGCACGGTCCCTTGAACAGCGCCTCGCCCCGGGCGAGTTCGTGAGGATCGAGTTCGGGACTGTTCATTGTCATCGCCGGGCTTGACCCGGCGATCCAGTAACCACCGGGCCGGTTGAAATGCGAAGGCTTGCTTATGCCTTTTCGTGCTTCGCTCGAGCCGCCCCTTTGCCCTCACTCTTTGTCTGGCGCGCATCCCCAAGAACGAACGGGCCGCGGTCGCACACCAGCCAATACGCTATGCCGAGCGCCACGATCGCTGCCGCGAGCGCAAACAACTCTCGCGTCGCTTCCGCCCCGACATCGAGAATGATCAACTTGCGGACGACGGCAAGGAGCGCGATCAGGATCACAGTGCGAACCTGCACCACGCTATGCAACCGCTGGGCGGAAACGAGGAGCGAGCGTTTGAACTCAAGGGCGATGATCACCGTGAAGATCATGCCGAAAACGCTTTGAAAGACTTGGTAGTTGGTTGGATTGAAGGTGCTGGAGGCGATGCTATGAACGATGCTCAATATGAGGTTCCAGACCGCGAAGACGACGAACGAGGCGATCAGGATCGTGAGTATGACAATGACGATGTACTCGAACTTGTCATAGAAGCTGAGCAGGTCGAAACGCCTGCGCGCCTCAGCGAACTCCTCTTTCAGCTCCATGGTTCGTCCTCTCGACGCTAGCCCGTCGTTTCGCTCTCATCGCTGACCTTCTGCTTCTTGGCTTGTGTCTTCTTCTTGATGCCGAGATTTTCCAACAGCGGGATATCCACGCCCTGCCGCGTCATGATCACCGACTGCTGGATCACCGAGAGCGTGTTGTTCCACGCCCAATAGATCACCAGCCCCGCCGGAAAGCGCGCCAAGAGGAAGGTGAAGAACACCGGCATCCAGGCGAACACCTTTTGCTGCACGGGATCGGGCGGCGCGGGGTTCAGCTTCATCTGCATCCACATGCTGACTCCCATGATCAGGGGCCAGATGCCGATCATGAGAAACTCCGGCGGCGTCCATGGAATGAGCCCGAACAGGTTGAACACGGTGGTCGGATCGGGCGCCGAGAGGTCCTTGATCCAGCCAAAGAACGGCGCATGCCGCATCTCGATGGTGACGAACAGCACCTTGTAGAGGGCGAAGAAGATCGGGATCTGCACGAGAATGGGCAAACAGCCCGACGCCGGGTTCACCTTCTCCTTCTTGTACAGCTCCATGATCGCCTGCTGCTGGCGCGCGCGGTCGTCGCCGTAGCGCTCCTTGATGCGCTGCATTTCAGGCCCGAGCTTCTTCATCTTGCTCATCGACACGTAGGACTTGTTGGCCAGCGGGAAGAGCACGAGCTTGATGCAAAACGTGACGATGAGGATGGCGACGCCGAAATTGCCGACGAGTTTGTAGAAAAAGTCGAGCGCGAAAAACATCGGCTTGGTCAGGAAATAGAACCAGCCCCAGTCGATCAGCAGATCGAATTTGGGGATGCCTTGTTGCTCCGCATAGCGATCGACGAGGTGCACCTCCTTGGCGCCGGCAAAGACACGCCCCTTGATTTCGGCCGTCTCGCCCGGCGCGACCTTCGTCGCATCCATGAGATAGTCAGCCTGGAAGCGCGGCTGGCCGTCGCCCTCAGTCCCGGAAAACTTGGCCTCGAACGGCTGGCCCTGCTCGGGGATGACCACGGCAGCCCAATATTTATCGGTGATGCCGAGCCAGCCCTCCTTGCTCTTGAAGCTTTGCGGCGGATTGGCGGCGGCCTTCTTGTAGCTGATCTCTTCGAGTCCGTTGTCGACCACCCCGATCAGGCCCTCGTGCAGGATGTAATAGGCCTTCACCTCGGGGATGCCGTGACGCGAGACGAGCGCGTAAGGATACATCGTGACGGGATCCGAGCCCGTATTGGCGACCTTGTCGTCGATGGTGAACATGTATTTGTCATCGACCGAGATGGTGCGGGTGAATTTGAGCCCTTTGCCGTTGTCATAGGTGAGCGTCACCGGCGAGCTTTGCGAGAGCGGGCCTTGGCTCGCGGCCGTCCACAGCGTGTCTTCGCCGGGAACGGAGGCGCCGGCCGCATCGCTCGCGGCGACGTAACCGCTCTCCGTGTAATAAGGGTGAGGACCCCCGGCCGGCGACAACAGCACGACGTTCGGGCTGTCGGGCTCGACCGTCTCGCGATAATCCTTGAGCGTAAGATCGTCGATCCGCCCTCCCTTGAGCGCGATCGATCCTTTCAGCGCCGGCGTATCGATGGTGACTCGCGGTGATGCCGCGAGCGCCTCCTCGCGTGTAAGCGTCGTGGCCGCTGGCGCGCCGGGCTGCGGGGCCCCGGTACCGGGCTGAGGCGTCCCGGGCTGCGGCGTCCCGGGCTCGGTCTGGGTCTGGCCGGGGACTTGCGTCTCGGGGCCAGGCTTGGACTTCGGCACGAAGAAATATTGCCAGCCGAACAGCACGACCATCGACAGCACGATGGCAAGGATGAAATTGCGATTGTTCTCGTCCATGGGGCTTTCAGCTCACGGGCCGCTTCATGCCGCGAAGCCGCGGAATGGGAAGGGGTTGCGTCTAGGGCGTTCAGCGCTTCTTTGCGGGCTTTGGCTCGTGCACCTTGGCGAGAGCGCGTTCAAAATCCTTGATCAGCTCAGCGAAGGGCCGTTGTACCGTGCCAGCCCGCGCGATCAAAACATAATCATAGCCCTCTTTCGCGTGGCGTACGCCGGTGAGCCTGACCGCCTCCTTCAGGCGCCTGCGCGCACGATTGCGCACCACGGCGCCGCCCAAGGTCTTCGTCGCCGTGAAGCCGAATCGGGCAACGTGCGGATCAGGGCTCGGTTCCTCGCCCACGCGCCGCTCGCGCCTGCGCGCTTGCAACACGAGCGAGGGCGCCGTGTAGCGCTCTCCGCCGCGGACATGAAGGAACTCTGCGCGGGTCTTGAGGCGTCCGATAGCCGTCACCGGAGAGGCGAAGGGTCCGCCGGCTCAGGCCGACAGGCGCTTGCGCCCCTTTGCCCGCCGCCGCGCGAGCACGAGCCGACCGCCGGTGGTCGCCATACGGGCGCGGAAGCCGTGACGCCGCTTGCGGACAAGCTTTGAGGGTTGATAGGTGCGCTTCACGGGGCGTCTCCTGGCTCGATCGTGCCGGCGCCGATGCGTTGGCTCGATCCTGAAAACTGCGGGTTTGCGCGCTTATAGGGCACCCGCTCTTGTCAATCAATCCCTCCGGAAAGGCATCGTACCGCGCTGCCGAGCCTGCCTCGCCTGATGTTCGTCAGCCTCTCACGCTCCACCACCGCCCCCGCCACCTCATTATCTTTCGCGTCCGCTTGCAGGGTGTTGTCGCAATGCACAAAAGTCAGTTAATCATACAGAGCTCCCTTCATCGCCGGGCGCCCTGCCTGGTTTTGCCAGTCTTGCAAGAATGTCAAATCGACAAGGTGCGACAGCAGGCTCGGTTCGCATCACACCAAGTGACGCAGCATCACAATGGCGCTACGGGCCGTTCCTTCCGGTCCTTGCCATGACCAATGTCTTGGCCATGATAACTCGCCAAGAACCGCCTTTGCGCAAGGAGACGGCGCAGAACATGACGCAAGGCGCCACCGCCTGGGTGAAGCGGCTTTGGCCGCTCGCGCTTCTCGCTGCGGCTGCGGTCCTTGTGCTTGCCATGGGCTGGCAAAAAAATCTGTCGCTGGAGAATCTTGCCGAGAACCGCGACGCGTTGCGCGCTTTCATCGACGCCAACATGGCTCTCGCCATCCTCGCCTTCATCTCGCTCTATGCAGTGGTAGTGGCGCTCTCTCTTCCAGGGGGCGCGGTGCTCACGCTCGCCGGCGGCCTCCTGTTCGGTTGGCTTGTGGGCGGCATCGCCTCGGTGATCGGCGCCACCCTCGGCGCCGTTGCCGTGTTCCTCATTGCCAAGAGCGCGCTGAGCGACATCCTTGCGGCGAAGGCAGGTCCTTGGCTTGATCGCCTTCGTCAAGGTTTCCAGCAGGATGCCTTCAACTATCTGCTCTTCTTGCGCCTTGTGCCGATCTTTCCCTTTTGGCTTGTCAATCTCGCACCTGGACTGCTCGGCGTAAGTTTCAGCACCTATGTCATCACCACGATACTCGGAATCATCCCGGGAACATTTGCTTATTCGCTGGCCGGCAGCGGCCTCGACAGCGTTATCGCGGCACAGCAATCTGCCCACCAATCCTGCCTTGCCAAGATGGGGGCGGGAGGCCAAGAGTCTTGCCCATATACGCTCGATCCGGGGGCGCTTCTGACACCGGAGCTAATTGCGGGGCTGGTTGCGCTGGTTCCGGTTCTGGTCAAATGGTTCAGGCGCCGGGCGGCCTGATGGGTTGAGGCTAAGGGGGGACGAGTCGGCCATGGAAGAGGTGCTGAAGCCCGACCTCTGCGTTATCGGCGCGGGCTCAGGAGGCCTTTCAGTCGCGGCGGCGGCCGCCCAGTTCGGTGTGCCGGTCGTGCTGATCGAGAAGGGCCGCATGGGCGGCGACTGCCTGAACTATGGCTGCGTCCCCTCCAAGGCGCTGCTCGCCGCCGGGAAGCGCGCCGAGGCCGTGCGCACCGCCTCCAATTTCGGCATCGACGTGATCGAGGCGCAGATCGACCACCGCGGCGTCCACGACCACGTTCATGGCGTCATCGCCGCCATCGCGCCGAACGATTCGATCGAGCGCATGACGGGGCTCGGCGTGCGCGTCATCCAGGCAAGCGCGAGCTTCCTCGACAAGTTCACGGTGGAAGCGGGACGCGTCCTGGTGCGCGCACGGAGATTCGTCATCGCCACGGGCTCCATGCCCTCGATCCCGCCGATCCCAGGGCTCGACGAGGTACCCTATTTCACCAACGAGACCATCTTCGACGTGAGCGAGCGTATCCAGCACCTCATCGTCTTGGGTGGCGGCCCGATCGGGCTCGAGCTCGGCCAGGCGCATCGCATGCTCGGCTCCCACGTCACCATCTTCGACACCGCGAGCATCCTCGCCAACGAGGATCCGGAAGCCGCCCGCGTCTTGATGAAGAAGCTCGAAGACACGCAAGTGGTTCTCTATCCCAACACCCGCGTCGAGCGTGTCGAGCGCTCGGTGCAAGGCGTCGGGGTGCATTTCCACAAAGACGGCGAGACCACCATCATCAAGGGGACGCATCTCCTCGTCGCCACCGGCCGCAAACCGAACTTCAAATCGTTGAGCCTCGATCGCGCCGGCGTCGATTTTACCGACGACGGCATCAAGGTGAACGAGCAGCTCAAGACCTCGAACCGCCGCATCTATGCGATCGGCGATGTGATCGGCGGCCCGAAATTCACCCATCTCGCCAATTATCATGCCGGCATCGTTATCAGGAATGCGCTGTTCCGCCTTCGGCCCGATGTCAGCGCTGTGGCGATTCCCCGCGTCATCTATACCGACCCGGAACTTGCCCAGATCGGGCTGACCGAGGACGAGGCCCACAAGCGTTATCGCCGCCGCTCGATCCGCATCTTTCGGTGGCCCTATGCCGACAACGACCGGGCCCAGTGCGAGCGTGAGACGGAAGGATTCATCAAGGTTATCACCAGGCCTGACGGCACTATTCTCGGCTGCACCATCGTCGGAGCGAACGCCGGGGAGCTTATCCAGCTCTGGGTCGTCGCCATGGCCAAGGACATCAAGCTCGGCGACATCACCTCTTTCGTGCTGCCTTATCCGACCTTGTCCGAGCTCTCCAAGCGCGTGGCCTTCACTTATTACCAACCGACTTTGGCGAAAGGTTGGGTGCGCAACATCATTGGGCTCTTGCGCCGCTTCGGCTAGCAGGCTCTTCTAGCCAAGCAGGCTCTCCGTTCCGAAAAGAGCCGTTTTTGGATAGGATCCTTCGTATTAGGGCGGCTCGCTCTGCGCGCCCTCATCTAGGACGAGTATCTGGCGAGTATCTGGCGAGTATCTCAAGTGACCGACGAAGTCTCGAGCGCAG
>DATJZL010000077.1:0-2694 GCA_035499115.1 Methyloceanibacter sp.
CGATACGCTGATTGTCCGCGGCAAGGGCGAGCGTCCGGAAGGCGGCGCTGCCGTCGCAGCGGCGCTCGATCACCGCATTGCCATGTCGTTCCTCATCCTCGGCATGGCGGCGCGCCGCCCTGTCACGATCGACGATGCCGCCACCATCGCGACCAGCTTTCCGGGCTTTGTCGCGCTCATGAACGGGCTCGGCGCGACCATCGCCGAGACCCATCCGTGATCATCGCCATCGACGGACCGGCCGCCTCGGGCAAGGGCACGCTGGCGCGGCGGCTCGCGCAGCGCTACGGCTTTGCCGTGCTCGATACCGGCAAGCTCTACCGCGCGACGGCACTGAAGGCGCTTGAGAGCGGCGGCGACCCGGCCGACTCCGCTGTGGCCGAAGCCGCCGCCAAGCGCGTCCGGCCCGAGGATCTGGCGGATCCGCGCCTGCGCGAGGATCGCGTCGCCCAGGCGGCCTCGATCGTCGCGGCCATTCCCGGGGTCCGGGCCGCTCTCCTCGCTTTCCAGCGCGATTTCGCCCGCCACCCGCCGCCGGGCTTCAAAGGCGCGGTGCTCGATGGCCGCGACATCGGCACGGTCGTTTGCCCCGAGGCCGAGGTTAAGCTTTTCGTAACCGCCAGCGCTGAGGCGAGAGCGACGAGGCGTTTCAAAGAGTTGCAGGAAAGCGGCGAGATCGCTATATACCAGCGCGTCCTGCAGGACATTGAGCAACGTGATGCCCGCGACCGGGAGCGCCAGGCGGCGCCCCTGCGTCAGGCCGAAGACGCCTTGGCGCTCGACACCACCATGCTCGATGCCGATGCCGCTTTTCGCGAAGCGGCTCTTCTGGTCGACGAGAAGCTCGCCCAAAAGCCTCACTGAGGCACTTGCAGGATTTGGGGCTCACGCCGCCGCGCCCGATCAAGCCGGCAGCCCATGGATGTCGCTTCCACGGCGGCATCCATGCAAGATACTGGGGAAGGCTTGGGAGACTGAATGGCCGTCGCACAAGAAGCCGCGCAAAGCAAAGAAAGCTTTGCCGCATTGCTGGATGAATCGCTCGGAACCGCGTCAGGGCTCGAAGGAACGGTCGTCAAGGGCCGCGTCCTCGCGATCGAAAACGATACCGTGCTGATCGATGTCGGATTGAAGTCCGAGGGTCGCGTCGCATTGAAGGAATTCGCACCGCCCGGCCGCCCCGCCGAGATCAAGCCCGGCGATACCGTCGAGGTCTATCTCGAGCGGATGGAAGACAAGAATGGCGAGGCGCAGCTGTCGCGCGAGAAGGCGCGGCGCGAAGAAGCCTGGACCCTGCTCGAGAAAAGCTTCCAAGCGAATGAGCGCGTCAATGGCGTCATCTTCGGCCGCGTCAAAGGCGGCTTCACCGTCGATCTTTCCGGCGCTGTCGCGTTTCTCCCTGGCAGCCAGGTCGACATCCGCCCGGTGCGCGACATCACCCCGCTCTTGGGCACGCCGCAACCCTTCCAGATCCTCAAGATGGACCGCTCGCGCGGCAATATCGTCGTCTCGCGCCGCGCCGTGCTCGAAGAAAGCCGCGCCGAGGCGCGCTCCGAGCTTGTGGCCTCGCTGAAGGAAGGCCAGGTGCTGACCGGCGTCGTCAAGAACATCACCGATTACGGCGCCTTCGTCGATCTGGGCGGCGTTGACGGGCTGTTGCACGTCACCGACATTGCGTGGCGGCGCATCAATCACCCGTCGGAAGCGCTGCATATCGGCCAGACCGTCAACGTCCAGGTCGTGCGCTTCAATCCGGAGACCCAGCGCATCAGCCTCGGCATGAAGCAGCTCGAGGCGGATCCCTGGGAGGGCGTGCAGGCGAAGTATCCGGTGGGCAGCCGCTTCAAGGGCCGCGTCACCAACATCACCGACTACGGCGCCTTCGTGGAACTGGAGCCGGGCATCGAGGGCCTGGTGCACGTCTCCGAGATGAGCTGGACCAAGAAGAACGTGCATCCGGGCAAGATCGTCTCCACCTCGCAGGAAGTGGAGGTGATGGTGCTCGACGTCGATCCGGTGAAGCGCCGCATCAGCCTCGGCCTGAAGCAGTGCATGGAAAATCCGTGGTCGGGCTTCCTCGAGAAGCATCCGGTCGGCAGCGAGCTCGAGGGCGAGGTCAAGAACATCACCGAGTTCGGCCTCTTCGTCGGCCTGACGCCGGAGATCGACGGCATGGTCCACCTCTCCGACCTCGACTGGGAGAAGCCCGGCGAGGAAGCGGTGCAGGACTACAAGAAGGGCGACGTCGTGAAGGTGAAGCTGCTCGACGTCGATGTCGAGAAGGAGCGCATCTCGCTCGGCATCAAGCAGCTGAAGAAGGACAACTTCGCCGAGGCCTCGACCGCGTTGAAGAAGGGCGAGGTCGTGACCACGACCGTCACCGCGATCAACGACGGCGGCGTCGAGGTTTCGGTGGGCGACGGCCTGACCGGCTTCATCCGCAAGGCGGATCTGTCGCGCGAGCGCAGCGAGCAGCGTCCGGACCGCTTCGCCGTCGGCGAGAAGGTCGATGCCAAGATCACGCAGATCGACGCCAAGACCCGCAAGGTCTCGCTCTCGATCAAGGCCCGCGAGGTCGAAGAGGACAAGCAGGCGATGGCCGAGTACGGCTCGTCGGATTCGGGCGCCAGCCTCGGCGACATCCTGGGTGCGGCCCTCAACAAGGCCAAGAAGGGCAAAAAGGACGACGAGTGA
>DATJZL010000078.1:0-5581 GCA_035499115.1 Methyloceanibacter sp.
CCGAACGCGGCGAAGGATCATTCGCCAGGACGCTCGAAGGAATCGATTGGCTGGCGCGCGAGGGCTTTGCCCTTGCTCTCGCCGGGCGGACCTGCTGGGGCGAAGGCGAGGGCGACGCGCGCACCGGTTACGCGGCACTGATCGCAGAACGCGGTTGGCCGGTCGATGCTTACGACCGCACCTCACTCGTGCTGTTCCCCGAGATGGACGAGCAGGCCGAAGTGCCAGAAATCACCGAAGGCTGCTGGGACATCCTGCACAAGGACCCAAAAGACGTGATGTGCGCCTCGAGCCGCATGGTGGTGAAACGGAAGGGTGCTGCGCATCCGGTCGTGCTGCCATGCACGCTGCTTCCTTACGATCCGGCCTTCGAGATGGGCGTCACTCTGGCCGAGGCTGCGCGTGCCGATGGCGGCATGTTCGAGCATGGCGCGGTCAAGCTCTGCCATCCCCATTGCGCCAAGTTCTGCGTGCTCGGCGGCGGAAGCTGCTCGGCTTAAGGCTGCTTGAAGTGCTTCGACAGCTTCAGGCCTTGCGCCTGGTAGTGCGAGCCGATGTCCTGGCCGTAAATCTGATCGGGGATGTCGGTGAGCCTATCGTAGACAAGTCGCCCGACGATCTGGCCGTCCTCGAGGATGAAGGGGATGTCGAGGCTGCGCACCTCGAGCACGGCCTTCGCACCTGGCGCCTTGCCCTCGGCATAGCCGAAGCCCGGGTCGAAGAAGCCCGCATAGTGCACGCGGTACTCGCCGATCAGCGGGTCGAACGGCGCCATCTCGGCGACATAGGCCGGCGGCACCGAAACGCTTTCCTTCGAGGCCAAGATGTAGAACTCATGCGGGTCGAGCACGAGGCGGCGATCCTCGCCGAGCTTGACCGCCTCCCAATATTGGTTGGCCTCATAGACGCCGACCGCATCGACATCGACCACGCCGGCATAACGGCGCGCGCGATAGCCGACCAACCCCGTCGGTGGAATAGGCGCCAGGCTGATGCTGAGATTGAGGCCTTCGCGGATCGAGGCCTCGCCCTCGACCAGACCGACATCGGAATGGATCTCGCGCAAGGTCCGGTCGCGCACGCGGCCCGGCCGCTCGTCGGCGTCGAGCTGCTGGCCGACGCGACGGAGGAAGCGGATCTGGTTGAGGCGCGAGCCGTAGCGCACCTTGATCGAGAAGGTGCGCGGACAGATCTCGGCGAAGAGCGGGCCGGTATAACCTTCCTCGACCGCATCGAAGCCGTCCTGGCGGTCGGCGATCAGCCGGGTGAATACGTCGAGGCGGCCGGTCGAGCTCTTGGGATTGGCGAAGCCGGCGATGGTCGAGCGCAGCTTGAGTTGTTCGATCAGTGGCACGAGATAGACGCAGCCGGCCTCGAGCACCGCGCCCTTGGTCAAATCGATCTCGTGGAATTTGAGCTCGGTGAGCTTGTCGCGCACGGTTGCGTTCGGACCAGGAAGGAAGCTCGCGCGGATGCGGTAAGCGACTTTGCCGAGCCTGAGATCGAGGCTCGCGGGCTGGATCTGGTTGGCCTCGATCTCAGGTGCGGCCATGATCTCGCCGGCCTCGATCATGGCGCGAACGGCCTGGCAGGGCAGAATGCCGGTGCGGGCGAAGACACTCCGCGTCGGCTCGGCGGGTGCGGTCACGTGCGGGCTCTCGGGCAGCGCCTCGAAGAGCGGCTTTGCTGGTGGCATGAAGATGTTCTTGGCATGGTTGCGGCGCCTGGTCACCTAAAGCTCGGCCTTCTCCCCTCAATTCACAAGAGGCCGATCGCCGAGACGGATCGAGACGGCTTGACGGGAGGGGTCCGAAAGCGCGATGAATGCGCCTCGTGGTGATTTGGCCGGCCGGCTTGCAGCCACGTTAAACAACTCGCTAAAAGGCCGTGCGAGGCAGTTTTGCCGATCCCGGTCTTTTGGCTTAAAGCCGAAGCCCGGGTTTTTTTGTGCCTGGGCCACGGCTCCAGTCAAAAGGAGTGACGCCCATGGGGGCAGGAAAAGACGATAAGAGCGGCCCGAGCGCCTGGCGCCCAGCAACGCGGCTCGTGCATGAGGGGACGCTGCGCAGCCAGTTCGGCGAGACCTCTGAGGCCATCTTCCTCAACTCGGGCTATGTCTATCAGTCTGCCGAGCAAGCCGAGGCGCGGTTCAAGGGCGACGAGCAGGGCTATGTCTATAGCCGCTACGCCAACCCTACCGTCGCGATGTTCGAGGCGCGCATGTGCGCGCTCGAAGGCGCCCCCGCCGCGCGCGGCACGTCAAGCGGCATGGCCGCCGTCGCCTCATCCCTGATGTGTCACCTGAAGACCGGGGATCATGTGGTCTCGGCGCGGGCGCTATTCGGGAGCTGCCGCTATATCGTCGAGGATTTACTGCCGCGCTTTGGCATCCAAACGACCCTGGTCGATGGACGCGATCTGGATGCATGGGCGCGAGCCGTCCGGCCCAACACGCGGGCTTTCTTTTTCGAGACGCCGACCAACCCGGTGCTCGAGCTCGTCGACATCGAAGGCGTCTCGGCGATCGCCAAGAAAGCCGGCGCGCTCGTCGTGGTGGACAACGTGTTCGCCACGCCGCTGTTGCAGCGGCCGATGCAGCTCGGCGCCGACATCGTGGTCTATTCGGCGACCAAGCACATCGACGGCCAGGGTCGCTGCCTTGGCGGCGTGGTGCTGGGCCCCAAGGAGTTCATCGAGGAGAAGCTGCACAATTACCTGAAGCATACGGGGCCGTCGCTCAGCCCGTTCAATGCTTGGGTGCTGCTCAAGGGGCTCGAAACGCTGCCGGTCAGGGTCGAGCGTCATTGCGCATCTGCTGCGGCGATCGCCGATTACCTCGCCGGCCGCAAGGAAGTCGCCCGCGTCTTCTATCCCGGTCGCGCCGATCACCCGCAGGCCGCTCTCGCCAAGAAGCAGATGGAAGGCGGCGGACCGATGGTCGCTTTCGAGGTGGCGGGCGACAAGAAGACGGCATTCCGCTTCACGAATGCGCTTCGCATCTTCAAGATCAGCAACAATCTCGGCGACGCCAAGAGCCTGATCACCCATCCCGCCACCACGACGCATCAGCGGCTGTCGCCGGAAGCGCGCGCCGAGCTCGGCATTTTCGATAACAGCCTGCGGATTTCCGTAGGACTCGAAGATGTCGAGGACCTCAAGGCCGATCTCGACCGGGCGCTTGGTGCTGCCAAATGAGGGGGCTGTGCCTTGCTTGGGAGGGACCGCCTGTGCCACCTTTTCGCAAGAACCATTATTGCACGAGGACAATCATGTGCCGGAATATCAAGACGCTGCATAATTTCGACCCGCCCGCCACCGACGAGGAGATCTACCTCTCATCGGTGCAATTCGTGCGCAAGCTCTCGGGCTGCACGCGGCCGTCAAAGGCGAACGCGGCTGCCTTCGACCGTGCGGTCGACAAGGTGAGCCGCGCCGCGCGTGAGCTGATCGACTCGCTTGTCACCGATGCGCCACCTCGCAATCGCGAGAGCGAGGCGCTCAAGGCCCGCGCTCGTTCTGCCGAGCGTTTCCGCAACCAAGCTACGATCGTGTCGCGCTAATTGACCATCGCGAAACAAACCAAGGCCCCGCCAAGGGCCACAAGAGCGCCCGAGCCTGCGTCTCTGACGAAGGCGACGGAGCTGCTGAAGGCGCTTGTCGGCTTCGACACGACGAGTTCGAAGTCGAATCTCGAGTTGATCGCCTTCGTCGAGGATTATCTCAAACACCAGCGCGTCGGCTCGCTGCGTGTTCCCTCTCCCGACGGCACCAAGGCAGACCTGTTCGCCACCATCGGCGGCAGCGGAGACGGCGGCGTCGGACTCTCCGGTCACAGCGACTGCGTGCCGGTCGAGGGCCAAAACTGGACATCCGACCCGTTCGCGCTGACGGAGCGCGACGGAAAGCTTTATGCCAGAGGCGCTTGCGACATGAAGGGCTACATCGCCTGCGTGCTCGCCTCGGTGCCTCTGTTCAAGGTGGGGAAGCTGAAAGAACCGGTCCATCTCATCGTATCGTATGACGAGGAGGTCGGCTGCACGGGCGTTAGACCGCTGATCGCGCGTCTCGGCAGAGACCTGCCGCGGCCCCGCGCGATCATCGTCGGCGAGCCGACCAGCATGGCAGTCATCGACGCGCATAAACGGATCGACGCCTACCGCACCACCGTTCACGGCCGCGAGGCGCATTCGAGTCTGCCGGCGCTCGGCGTCAACGCGATCTCGGCCGCGGCCTCATTGATCGGCGAGCTCGACCGCATCGGCTCCGACATCGCCAAGACCGAGAACGATCCCCGGTTCGAACCGCCTTACTCGACGATCAGCGTCGGCACCATCAAGGGCGGCACGGCGCCGAACATCGTGCCCAAGACTTGCGACTTCCACTGGCAGGTGCGGAGCCTTCCATCCGCCTCGCCTGAGGAGATCCCGCATGGCCTCGCGGGTTTCGCCGACGCCGAGCTGATGCCGAAGATGAAGAAGGTCACCGATGAGGCGGGCATCGAGACGAAAAACGTGCACTCCGTCCCGGCCTTTGCCGCCGGCAGCGCATCGGCGGCCGTGGCGCTCGCGCTCAAGCTCACCGGCACGACCCGCACGCGGGCCGTGTCCTACACGACAGAGGCCGGGCTATTCGAGCAGGCCGGATGCCCCGCCGTGATCTGCGGACCTGGCGACATCGCACAAGCGCATGCAGCCGACGAGTATGTCAGCATCGAGCAGATCGAGGCCTGCCTCGCCTTCCTCGCAGGACTGGCGCACGAGCTGAGCACTTAAGCGTCGGCGAAGAAGGCGGGGTCGAAGCTGTAGCGGCTGTTGCAGAACTCGCACGTCACCCACACCTCGCCGTCGACCACCATGTCGGCGAGATCCTCCGCCGAGAAGCGCTTGAGCAGATCCTCGACCCGGCCGCGCGAGCAGCTGCAATAGGTCTCGAGCGGAATGGCGCGATAGGCGCGCACCCGCTCCTCGTGGAACAGGCGATAGAGCAGCCGGTCGGCGGGGAGCGTCGGGTCGAGCAGCTCGTGATCCTCGACCGTCTCGGCGAGAGCCTTGGCGCGTGTCCAATCTTCCTCCTCGAAGGCTGCCGCGCGCGCGCCGGAATGTCCGCCTTGGCGCGTCAGCTTCTGCACAAGCAGGCCACCGGCACGCCAGGCCCAAGGCTGCGCGGCTCCCTTGCCCGGGCGGTAATGCCGCGCCACGGCAAGGCGGATGAAGGTCGGAAGCTGCTCCGACTGGCGGAAGTAAGTGTCGGCCGCCTCGGTCAGGCTCCCGCCTTCGAGAGGCACGACGCCCTGATAGCGCTCGGTCTCCAAGCCGCGGTCGATGGTCATGGCAAGATGGCCTTCGCCGAGAAGGCGGCCATCGTCGGCAAGCGCGGCCACGCGGTCGGCCGAGAAGCGGGCATAGCCGCGCAAGCCGCCAGGCACCTGATAGTCGGCGACGAGCAGATCGACGGGGCCATCGGTCGAGGCCTGGAGGATGAACTTGCCTTCGGACTTGAGCGAGGCGCCGAGCAGCGCGGTGAGCGCAACCGCCTCGCCCAACAGGCGCGATACCGCCTCAGGATAATCATGGCGCGAGAG
>DATJZL010000079.1:0-2291 GCA_035499115.1 Methyloceanibacter sp.
GACGGCTCCGAAGGCGAGCAAGACCACGCCGGCGATCCGGTTGATGAGCTTGAGCCTGCTGTCGGTCAGCTTGTGCCTGATCGTGGCGATGAGTTCGGACAGGCCGAGCCACCAAACAAGGCTCCCGCCCATGACCGAGACGACGAGGATGAGAGCCTCGAGATAGGTGTCGAGGCCTCCGATCAACGAGCCGAGACCGCCGATCATGGCGGCCATGCCCAAAATCGCGCCTGGATTGGTGACCGTGAGGAAGAAGGTCTGCGGGATGATGCCGGTGTGCTCCCACAGCTCAGACTTGCGTCCTGACGGCATCGCCAGCTTCGGCTTCGCAAGAAGAAGGCCAATGCCGAAGGCGGCCAGAAGCAGGCCGCCGACGAACTGGATGAAGCCCGAATAGGCCGTCATCACATCTGAAATCGCGGTGACGCTGAATGACGCGATCGCCGCCAGAGTGCCGTCGCCGAGGACGGCGCCAATGCCGGCGGCAAGCCCTCCCCAAAACCCGCTCGCCGCAGCCCTCTGGATGACGAGAACATTGACCGGCCCGATCGGCGCCGCCATCAAGAGCCCGATGCCGAGACCGGCCAGCATGAGCTGGATGCCGGAGAGCACGATATAAGCGCCTGCCTGCAAGGCCGGCCCTACTCGCTTCTCAAGGGGAAGTGCGACACGGCGGCGCCTCTCCCAGGTCTTTGCCCTTGCTCTTGCGCTCGTTCACTGATCTGCGAGATTGATCGAGCACTCATGGAGTGACGCATGAACCGCCGGATTATCATGATTACCCTCGGCGCATTGGTAGCTGGCACGTTCGCCCTTGTCTATGCCGAGGGACACAAGGGGACATCGCACCGCATTGCCGCAGACGCATCTTCCGGACAGGACGTGGCCGTCACGGGAGCGACAACCGCTTCGCCGCAGGCGGGCGCTTCACAGGTGCTTTACGACTTCAACGCGTTACCCGATCCAGTGAAACGCATGCTCAAGCAAATCGCCGGCGCGGCCGAGAGCGGCGACATCGAAGCGATGCGCCCGGTGTTTGAGTCGAACGAACTGAAGCCGATGGTCGCTACGAGCTTCGTCGATGACCCGATCGCCTTCTGGAAAAAAGAGTCGGCCGACGGAACCGGGCGCGACGTGCTGGCCGCGATGCTCAACGTGCTCTCGACCGGCTACGTGCGGTTAGGCCAAGGCAAGGACGAGATCTTCATCTGGCCCTATTTTGCGGCGACCGATCTTGCCAAGCTGACGCCCGCGCAGGAGGTCGAGCTCTATCGTGTCGTCCCGCCCGCGCTCGCCATGCCCATGAAGAAATCGGGCAAATACGGCTACTACCGGCTCGGCGTGTCGCCGATGGGGGTGTGGCAGTACTTCCTGCAATAAGTCCGCGGGCTCAGACTTTGGGCAACGCCTCGCCGAAGCGTACGGGCTCGCCGGCGGCCTTCCTCAGCTCGCCCTGCCACATGGCGATCTTCCCGCGCACGACCGTGCCGATCGGCCAGCCTTTGACTTTCCGACCGGCAAAAGGGGTCCACCCCGATTTGCTGCCGACCCAGTCATTGTCGATGACACGCCCGGCCTTGAGGTCGACGACGGTCAGATCGGCGTCATAGCCGAGGGCGATGCGTCCCTTGCCGGCGATGCCGAAAATACGCTGCGGGCCGGCGCTCGTCAGATCGACGAAGCGGGCAAGGCTGAGGCGCCCCGCATTGACGTGGTCGAGCATCACCGGCACCAGCGTCTGCACGCCAGGCATGCCGGAGGGAGTGGAAGGGTAGTTCTTCGCCTTCTCATCGAGGGTGTGCGGCGCGTGATCGGAGCCGAGAACGTCGACCACGCCCTGAGCGAGCCCCCACCACAGGCGCTCCTGATGGCGCACATCGCGGAGCGGCGGATTCATCTGGGCGAGAGTGCCGAGCTCATCGTAGATTTCCGGTGCCGCGAAGGTAAGATGCTGGGGCGTGACTTCCACGGTGGCTATGTCCTTGTGGCGGGCAAGGAGCTCCATCTCCTCAGCGGTCGAGACGTGAAGCACATGAACGCGCTTTCCCGCCTGCGAGGCGAGCTTGAGCAGGCGGGTCGTGGCGATAAGCGCGGCTTCCGCGTCGCGCCATTCGCTGTGGCTCGACGGGTCGGCTTGACGCTGCAAGGAGAGGCGCGCCTTGAGCCTCGCCTCGTCCTCAGCGTGAAAGGCGGCCCGCCGGCTGATCTTGGCAAAAATGCGCGAGAGAGTGGCCTCGTCGTCGACCAGCAGATCACCGGTCGATGAGCCCATGAACACCTTGACGCCGGCG
>DATJZL010000080.1:0-4934 GCA_035499115.1 Methyloceanibacter sp.
TCACCTTCGACGAGCTGCCGCCGGTCAAGGGCTTCTGTCGATCACCCTCTACGACCAGCATCACTTCTTCGCGCCGAATGCGCTCGAGCGCTTTTCACTCGGCACCAAGAGCAAAGAGCTGCGCTTCGAGCCTGACGGCTCGTTCGTCATTTATGTGCAGAGCGACCGCCCGAGCGAGGAGAGGCTGGCGAATTGGCTGCCGGCGCCGCAGGGTCCGTTCTCCCTGTACCTCCGCGCCTATTGGCCGCTTCCTGCGATTCAAGAGGGGCGCTGGACGCCGCCGCCCGTCGTCCGCGCTTAGGTCGAGCTGCCCCCGCTGCGAAAGAGTCGGACGCACTCTCGCAACATTGCAGCAAATCGTATCGATCTCGGCGACGCGAGCTTAAGCAAGCCTGCGATCGTGGCCCGATGCTTAATGCGGTTTTCACGGTTCCTCGCCGAAAGTCCGCAGCGAAATCTCCCGCGCCAATTCCACGAGGAAGAGCGTCACATGATCCGCAAAATCCTGACCGCAACGCTGATCGCGGCTTTCGCTTCGGCCACTACGCCCGGCTTTGCCTGCACCGGCATCAGCCTCAAATCTGCCGACGGCGCGGCGATCCGCGGGCGCACGCTCGAATTCGGCTTCCCCATGCAGTCGAAGGTGATCGTCATCCCCGCCGGAAAAGATTTTGCCGGCACGCTTCCCGACGGCGGCAAGGGCCTCGTCTATAAAAGCAAATATGCCATCGTCGGAGCGAACGCGCTTGGTCTTCCCGTGCTCCTCGACGGCATCAACGACCAGGGTCTCTCGGTCGGCCTGTTCTATTTCCCGGGCTATGCCAAATACACCGACGTGACACCCGAGAACGCGAGCCACGCGCTCGCGGGCTATGAGTTCGGCATCTGGGCGCTCGCCAATTTCGCCACCGTCGACGAGGTTCGCGAGGGCGTGAAGAATATCGTGCTGGTGCCGACGCCAGCACCGGGCCTCGGCAGCCCGCAAGGCGCGGTCCCCGGCGCGCATTTCTTTCTCCAGGACAAGTCGGGCAAGTCGCTCGTGGTCGAGCCGGTCGACGGCACGCTCAAAGTGCACGACGCCCCGCTCGGCGTGATGACCAACGCGCCGACCTATGACTGGCACATGACCAATCTCGCCAACTACATCAACCTCTCGGTGAAGGACATCGAGTCCGCCAAGGTCGGCCCCGTGACGATCAACGCGTTCGGCGCGGGGGCGGGTCTGGTCGGCCTTCCCGGCGATTTCACCCCGCCCTCGCGTTTCGTGCGTGCCGTGATCTTCAGCCAGTCCGCTGCGCCGGACGCGACCGCAGACGACGCCGTGCTGTCGGCCTTCCACATCTTGAACCAGTTCGACATTCCGAAAGGCTCGCTGCTGAACTCGGCGGGCGGCGAAACGCTGGATGAGACCACCGAATGGACCAGCGTCGCCGACCTGAAGAATCTCCGCTGGTACTTCCGCACCTTCTCCGATCAGTCGATCCACATGGTCGATCTCAAGCAGGCGGTCGATGCCGCCAAGGGCGACATCGCCACCATCGAGATGGAGGGCACCAAGCAGCCGATCAACAACGTCTCGTCGGCAACGAGCCCCGTCAAAGAAGCATCAAAATAGCAGGAGCGATCCACGCGCTTCATGAGCGGAAAGCAGGCCTCGGGCGCCGATCAGTAATGAGTACGGTGCCTTAAGGCCGGCCGAGGGACCCCGGGGGCACATCCCCCCGGGGTCTTTTGGTTTCCTTGCGAGGGAATGGGAACGATACTGCCATAGGCTTGTTATGCGGCTCGCGGACTCTGGATAAGCGGATCCGCCGAGGCCGAAGGGCCTATCGGAGCTTCGAGCGTCTTGCTATGCCGGAGGAACGCCGGCGCCGGGAGATTCGCGATATGCCGCCCCGTTCGTCCCTGCCTTTCTTCTCCTCGTCATCCGACGCGCGCGCCGCGACGCTGCAGGGCCTCCTGATCGCGACCATCGTCATCTGCGCTCTCTATTTCGGGCGCGAGATTCTCCTGCCGCTCGCGCTCGCCATCCTCCTGAGCTTCGTTCTCACCCGGCCGCTCATCTGGCTCAGGCGCGCGAAGGTGCCGCGCCTGCTCGCGGTGGGCATCGTGGTCGGCGCCGCCTTCGTGATCATCGTGGCGCTCGGCTGGCTGCTCTCGCGCGAGGCTGCCGATCTTGCCACCGACCTGCCGCGCTACCAGACGACGCTGTCGGAGAAGATCAAGAGCCTACGCGACTCCACGGCAAGCTCGCCGGCGATGCAAAGAGCCGGCAATGTGCTCAACAATTTGCAGAACGAGCTGTTCGGGCCTGACGACGGGAGCTCGCAGCCACCGCCTGCCCCCCAGGTCGGCACTCCGGCGCAAAAGCCCGACGACAAGCCGATGGAAGTCGTGGTTAAAGAACGCGAGCTGACGCCGCTCGAAGTTTATCAGTCGATCGCCGGCACGGTTTTGCCGCCGCTCGCCACCGCCGGCATCGTGCTGCTCATCGTGGTGTTCATCCTGCTGCAGCGCGAGGATTTGCGCGACCGGCTGATCAGGCTGTTCGGCTCCGGCGACCCGCAGCGCGCCACCTCGACCTTGACCGACGCGGCCAACCGCCTGAGCCGCTATTTCCTGAGACAGGTGTTGATCAACTCGGCCTATGGCGCGCTCGTCGCCACGGCGCTGTGGGCCATCGGCATGCCGAGCCCGCTCGCCTTCGGCCTGCTCGCCGGGCTGATGCGCTTCGTCCCCTATGTCGGCGTGTTCATCGCCGCCGCTCCGCCGTTGTTCGTTGCCGCTGCGGTCGATCCCGGATGGACCAGCTTCTTCGCCGTGCTCGCGATCTATGTCGCGGGCGAGTTCACCATGGGCCAAGTGGTCGAGCCGATCGTGTTCGGCCACGGCACCGGCGTCTCGCCGATCGCCGTCGTCGTCTCCACGGTGTTCTGGACGTGGCTGTGGGGGCCGCTCGGGCTGATCCTCGCCATGCCCATGACCGTCTGCCTCGCCGTGCTCGGCCGCCACGTCGAGGGGCTCGAGTTCTTCGACGTGCTGCTCGGCGATCAGCCCGCGCTCAAGCCCGACGAGAGCTTCTACCATCGCGCGCTCGCGGGCGACGCGGCCGAGATCACCTATCAAGCCGAGCTCGGCCTCAAGAACCGGAGTCTGCAATGCTATCTCGACGAGGTGGCGCTGCCAGCGCTCAGGCTCGCCGAGCGCGATCTAGCCCGCGGCTCGCTCGACCAGGAGCAGACCGAGAAGATCGCCGCCACGGTCAATGAGATGCTCGATTCCCTGTCGGACTACGAGCCGCGCCGCTGGTTTGCCCATCTCAGGCGGAAGCCTGAGCATGCGAAGGACGAAGAGACGGCGACCGGGCTTGCCTCGCTCGATGCGGCGGAAGAGGGCGAGGATGACGACGAGGCCATGAAGCTCATCGAACGGCCCGAGCTCGCGCCGGGATGGGCGGTCGACAAGCCGGTTCTCTGCGTCGGCGCCCGAACGCCCCTCGATGAGGCGGCGGGGGCTCTGCTCGCCAGCATCTTGAAAAAGGGTGGGCTCGGCGCCGAAGCGCTTGGACCCGAGATGATCTCCCCGGCCCACATTGCCTCGCTCGTGCAGACCGAAGCGAAGCTCGTCGTGCTCTCTTTTCTCGAGCTCGGCAACGGACCTGCCGTCATGCGTTATATCGTGCGACGCCTGCGCCGCATCTTGCCTAAGGAGACGGCGATCCTCGTTTGCCTGTGGTCCGAGGGAGAGGCGCCGCCGTCGCTGAAGGCGGTGCTCGAGCAGGCCGATGCCGACTCTTACGCCACCTCGCTGCCGGAGGCGGTGAAGCTCTGCATCGAGTTCGCCAAGGGCGAGCGCGGCAAAAAGGTGGATTTGCCCGAGCCTGCCGCTCCGGTCGTTCCCGCCGCGAGCGAGATCGCCGCCGCCTCGACCGCCGAGTCGGCCGTGGCCGCAGCCTCAGCCGCCGCGCTGCCAAGGAACGGCAAGAAGCAGCCCGCTACCCCGCGAAAACCACAGACCGCTTCTGCGTGAAGTCGTCGGTGGTGACGAGCGTCGCGATCACCTTGGCGATCTTGGCGCCGCCTTTGACCGAGGGCTCGACGTCGTTGGCGTAATCCTCGTCCGCGGTGACGATGAGGCGGAGATCGATCAGCGGCAGACCGCGCGCGAACACTTCGCGCGTGATGACGTCGTTGAACACCGATAGCCCGGTCGCCGCGATCCGGTGCGTGTCGGGATCGCGGTAACGCGCCTCGTAGATGGTGCAGAGCGCGGTCGGCAGCTTCACCGCCAGCAGACCGTCGAGCATGGTGCGATAGTTCGCCTGGAACTCGCCTTTGATGTTGCCGAGCTTGTCGAGCACCTCGGCGACCGAGCTTGCCTTCTCATCGAGCAGGTCCTTGTGCTTGAGCGCGTCATTGCCGCCGATGCTCACCACGAGATGCGTCGCGTCGGAGGGAAGGCGCTCGATCTGGCCGGCGATGTCGAGAGTGGTCGAGCCGTCGACCGCGTTGAGCGATGCCGTCCAGCCCGGGGGGAGATCGGTCTTGAGCTGATCGATGACGTCGGGGCCGTCCCCAACATAGCGCTTGTTGTCGAAGATCGAATCGCCGAGCAGCACCACATGCTTCATGGCCGTGCCTGCCTCCGCCTTGACGCGCGTGGGCAGCGCGCTCGCCGCCGCCATGAGGGCCATGCCGGCAAGCAGCGTGCGGCGGGTTGGTGCGTGCGGCGTCTCATCGTCCATGTCGATCCTCTTCGCAATTGCCTGACCGGCCCTCCACTAGCCCAAGATGACGGTAATGTTCCATGACTTTCCGTGGCTTATCTGACGATCCGGGTAGCGGTGCGCTCCGTCCACGCCACACGCCCGAAGAGAAGAGTGATGCACGCGCCGAGCGCGAGCGCGCCGGCAAGGAACAGGAGCGCCAAGGTAA
>DATJZL010000081.1:0-2742 GCA_035499115.1 Methyloceanibacter sp.
TTTCAGTCGCTGACAGCATAGCCTCCCCCATATGGGTGAGGAGGGTGCGCTTTGCACCGAGCCTCTGATAGTTGGCGTCGATGGTCGCATAATCGAGATGGATGGGAAGCACGACATCGTATTGGAAGCATTCGCTGATGAAGAGGTCGGCCCCTTGTGCCACCTCGCAGAGCACCTCGACCCAGCCGGTATCGCCGGTGAACGCGACGACCTTCCCTTCGAGTGTGAACCTGAGTGCATAAGGTGGTGCACCTGACGGATGTTTCACCTCGAACGGCGTTACCCTCACGCCCCCGACATCGAGCGTTTTCTGCTCCTCATATTCGAGGAAGACGAGCTCGAAGCCGGGCTCGCCGGTGGTCACGCCGGGATAGAGCGCTTCTGCCGCGATGAGGTAGCGCGCCTCGATGCCACGCGGCCCCGTCACGATGAGCGGCCGCGTGCGCTTGCTGACATACTGCCCGTCGATCAACATCCAGGGCAGGCCGCCGAAATGATCGCCGTGGAGATGGGTGACGAACACGGCGTCGATATCGTTCGGCTCGAGCCCGAGCCGGCGCATGCCGATCAGCGTCGACGTCCCGCAATCGATGAGAAAGGTCGATGTCGCGGAGCGGACATGGAACGAGGTCTGCAAGCGGCCGCCGGCGCCGAAAGCGTCTCCGCAGCCGATAAGGGTCAGTCGCATGGCGGCCGCATCTTAGAGCCTCGTGTCAGCGCGGGGCGAGAGTAAACGCGCCGTTAGGGATTTCCGCTGATAGTTCCTAAAGGAGTCTTTGCGTCGCAGCGAGGTGCGGTTGCCCTGAGCTTATGCCATTGGCAGCTCTCGCTTTTTCGTCAGTCAGTTAGGGTGTTGCGGGTCACATAAGCATGTCAGGGGGCGCCTCACCCGGGGCTCAGCGAGCCGCGTCGCCATCGCTCAATGGCAAACGGCGCTCCTTCCGCAGCGTCCAGGAGGCTCGCGAGAAGCTCACGTACAAATCCGGCGCCAGGCCGGAGTTCGAGTACGAACTCCTCTTGATGTTCGTCAAGAACGAGCTGTCGGCCGCCGTGACGACGCCGCTGCTCGCGATCATCGTGGCCATGGGCGCCATGTTCTGGGCGCCGCCGCGGGAGCTTCTGCTCTGGCTTGGCACGGTGTTCGTTTCCAAGGGCATCCTCATCAGCCTTTGCCGGCAATTCATCAAGACCCCGCGCGAGGACGCGACCACTCCCGCCTGGCGCGCCAAGATCACGGCGGCGGAGTTTCTCTACGGCGTCACGTGGGCGGCGGTCGCCTTCATCAGCCCGGACACGCAGGGCGAGGCGGCCCATACTTTCATCTTCGCCTCGCTTCTCGTCGTCATCTCGATGCGCATGCTGTTCGCCTCGACGGTCATGCCCATCGTCTATGCCGGCACCTTGCCGATGACGGCCGCCATCGTCATCCGCTTCGCGCTCCTTGACAATCCGTTCTACTGGGCGATGGCCGCCATGGCCGTCGGCGTGCACATCTATTTCATCTGGCTGATGAGCGGGCTCAACTCGACCGTCATGGCCATGCTGGAATATCGCGCGGAAAAGGACGCGTTGATCGGCGAGCTCGAGCAGGCCAAGGCCAACTCCGACGAGGCGCGAGCGCGCGCCGAGGAGGCGAATCTCGCCAAGTCGCGTTTCCTCGCCACCATGAGCCATGAGCTGCGCACTCCGCTCAACGCCATTCTCGGCTTCTCCGAGATCATGCGGTCTGAGATTTTGGGTCCGCACAACAACCCCACCTACAAGGAATACGCGAACGACATTCATCAGAGCGGCCAGCACCTGCTCAACCTGATCAACGAGATCCTCGACATCAGCCGCATCGAGGCGGGCCGCTACGAGCTGCATGAGGGGCCCGTTTCCCTCGCCGGGGTCGTCGAGGATTGCCACCGGCTGATGCGCCTCAGAGCAGAGAACAAGGGGCTCAAGCTGGTCGAGGAGTTCGCCGAGAACCTGCCTCAGCTCTGGGCGGACGAGCGCGCCATCCGCCAGATCTGTCTCAACCTGCTGTCGAACGCCATCAAGTTTACCCCGACCGGCGGCACCGTGACGCTGAAGGTCGGACGAACCGGCACCGGCGGCCAGTTCTTGAGCGTCAAGGATACCGGCCCCGGCATCCCCGAGAATGAGATCCCCCGCGTGCTCCGCAGCTTCGGCCAGGGCTCGCTCGCCCATCAGACGGCCGAAGGCGGCACCGGGCTTGGCCTTCCCATCACCAAAGGCCTGACCGAGCTCCATGACGGCGCCTTCGAATTGAAGAGCAAGCTTCGCTATGGGACCGAGGTGATCATCACCTTCCCGCGCAAGCGGGTGATGGAAGCCCTCCCCCGGGTCCCCGAACGGGGCGAGATCGAACCCGAGAAGCCGCGGGCCTCCTGGCGCGCAGGGATGAAGCGCTAGCGGGAAGGCTGGTTGCATTTCCCTTCCTTGCATGACGAGCCACCGCAGCGGACCCTCCGCCACCGATTGCTTTCCCCTTGTTCGCCGCCAAATCGGGAGTAGATTCTGCTCATGCGCGGGCCGCTTCTCGCGGCCTTGAGGGAATCGACGGCATGAGGCGGATCCGGCTCCTAGCGATTGGGCTATTCCTCGTCGCGAGTTTTGCGTGCGCCGCGAGCGAGCCGAGCCTCGCCAATATCCTTATTCAGGTCGACAAGCCGAGCCAGACCATGACCGTCTCGGTCGATGGGCAACTCCTTTACCGCTGGCCGGTCTCCACCGGCG
>DATJZL010000082.1:0-4233 GCA_035499115.1 Methyloceanibacter sp.
AGGAGCAGATGGGTTTTGCCGCGACTATGGGCATCAGGCTCGATCAGCTCGGACGCGGCGGGCGCATTCTTCTCGTCGAGGATCGTGACCGCTCGGCCGACCGCATCATCGAGACGCTGAGCGCTGAACATCATATCGAGCGTGAGGCGGATCCGGCGCGGGCTCTGCTGCGTCTCCCCGAGGGCAATTTCGATCTCATGATCGTCAGTCTCAGCCTCGAGCATGCCGATGGCTTGAGGTTGTGCTCACAGGTCCGCTCGCTCGATCGCACGCGGCATCTGCCGATCATGATGATTATCGAGCCTGGCGACGACGCGCGCCTGTTGCGCGGTCTCGACATGGGGGTCAACGACTATATTGTTCGCCCGGTGGACCCGAACGAGCTGCTCGCGCGCGTGCGCACGCAAGTGAAGCGCAAGCGCTACACGGATCATTTGCGCACCAGGCTCGAGGAAACCGTCGAAATGGCGATTCTCGATCCGCTCACCGCGCTGCACAACCGGCGCTACATGACAAGTCATCTGAAAACCTTGTTCGAGGAATCCTCGCAACGGGGCAAGCCGCTCTCGGTGCTCTTGCTCGACATCGACTATTTCAAGGCGGTCAACGACAGCTACGGCCATGACGCGGGCGACTCGGTGCTGCGCGAGTTTGCTTCCCGCGTCCGTCGCAATATTCGCGGCATCGACCTCGCGTGCCGGCTGGGCGGAGAGGAATTCGTGGTGGTGATGCCGGATACCGACCTCGCCAAGGCCTATCTCGTCGGCGAGCGCCTGCGCCAGTGCATTGCCGCGGCTCCGTTCTATGCCGGCGAGAGAATCGGGACGCTGGAGGTGACGGCAAGCGTCGGCGTTGCGGCGCTCGAATTCGCCGACGACACCCCTGAGCTTATCTTGAAGCGTGCCGATCAGGCGCTCTATTGCGCGAAGCGCGACGGGCGCAACCGGGTTGTAGCCGACGCCGCTTAGCAGCTAGCCAGCGAGCGCTGGGCAGGGGCGAAAGCGAATCATTACCGGCAAATTCGTTGGCTGAGAGCCTGTTCTGGGCCTGGCTGGACTTGACGTTAGACCTGAGCGCTTAACCTTAAGGCTTTACACTGCCTAGCATTTTATCGTATTAAGCCAAGAAAGCGGGTTGATTTCGTTCCGTCTTTGGCTGTTTTATGGTGTGACTGTCGCAGCTAAGACAGGACGTGGAGGCAATCGGGGTGAGGGGTCTTGCGTGAGCTAAAGGCCCACGCGTTCGCAACTCGGTTCCTTCGAAGCAGAGATAACCCTGCGGAATGCTCAGGTCCGCCGCATCTCCTGGGTCCGTAGGGTTCGGCCGGCCGGACCGCGGTTGAGTGGCCTCCTCGTTAGCGCCGCGTTTCGGCCGGCCACCTAATTTTGGATACAAGCGCGCGTGGTCGGCGTGGCCAGGACGTGCGTCGTCGCCCATCGGCCAAAAGCTCAAGCCAATCGCTATTTGATCTTGGCTTCTTTGAACTCGACGTGCTTGCGCGCGACCGGATCGTATTTCTTGAACACGAGCTTCTCGGTCTGATTGCGCGGGTTCTTCTTGGTCACGTAGTAATAGCCCGTGCCGGCTGAGCTCACGAGCTTGATCTTTTGGGTGACGGGCTTGGCCATCTCGGAAAACTCTCTCTAGCGAATTGGCGCGAACCCTACCCGATCAAGACTTGAAGTCAAGAGCGGGGGAGGCGCGCTGGGACGACCTGCTCATCTTCGGGGACGACGAAGCGCTCGATACCGTCCTCGGTCGCATTGGGATCGAAGCCGTGCATGCGGAGCGCCCATTGCAGCCCGATCAATGCGCCCTTGATCGACGGCAATAGGATAAGGGCAAGGATGATCGTGAGCGGCCCCCACAGCGCGGCATGCACCCAGAGAGGTGGCCGGTACGTCATCTCGACCAAAAGCACGAGGGCGACCACGATGTGGCCGACGATAACGACGGTAAAATATGGCGGCGCATCGTCGGCGCGGTGATGATGCAACTCTTCGCTGCAATGCGGGCAGGTGTCAGAGACCTTCAGGAACCGCCAATAAAGTGCGCCGACCCCGCAAGACGGACATTTGTGTTTGGCACCGCGCAGCATCGATTGGAACACGGGACGGTCAGACTTCCGGTCGGCGTTGCGGTAGACGGCTGGCGTCACGGTACTCTCTTGCATCATGCGATCCTCGCTGGATCCTATCTAGTGATCTACCGGCGCTTCTTGAAGGGACCGCGACCTTTGCCCTTGTAGCCCCCGGGGCGTGCCTTGTCACTTCGCGGCCGAGCGCCCTTTGGTCGCGCGCCAAGAGAGCGGCCTTCGCTCAGCATCTCGAATCTGAGCGCGCCGGCGCTCGGAATCGCCTCGACCAGGCGCACCTCGACGGAATCGCCCAGCCGATAGCCGAGGCCTGAATCCTCTCCCACCAGCGCCTGGCGCACCTCGTCGTGATAGAAATATTCGTGGCCGATGGATGAGGCGGGGACGAAGCCGTCGGCGCCGGTCTCCATCAGTCTCACGAAGAGACCAGAGCGCACCAGGCCTGAGACGCGCGCATGGAAACGTGCGCCGATGCGATCGGCAAGATAGGCCGCGATCAGCCGGTCGGCCGTCTCGCGCTCGGCGGCCATGGCTCTCCGCTCGGTATCGGAGATGCCTTGCGCGATCTGATCGAGCTCGCCCATCTCCGTGTCGGTCAACCCGTCAGGCCCGAGCCCGAGCGCCCGCACCAGAGCGCGATGCACGATAAGGTCGGCGTAGCGGCGAATGGGAGAGGTGAAATGCGCGTAACGGCGGAGGTTCAGACCGAAATGCCCGAAATTGACGGCGCCATATTCGGCCTGGGCCTGGCTTCGTAAGACCACTTCGCCGACCAGCTCGGCCACCGGCGTCGAGCGCGTATCGGCGAGGATGCGGTTGAAATGCGCCGGCTTCAACGTGCCCGATTTCGGCAGCTTGAGCCCGATCGTCGCCAGGAACTCTCCAAGCGAGGCGAGCTTCTCCTTCGAGGGGGAATCGTGCAGGCGGTAGATGAGCGGCGAGCGTTTGGCTTCGAGCGTCTCCGCCGCCGCGACATTGGCGGCGATCATGAACTCCTCGATCAGGCGGTGAGCATCGAGGCGGGGAGGACTGACCACGGCCCGTACCTCGCCCTTGTCGTCGAGCAGGAGCTTGCGCTCGGGCAGGTCGAGGTCGAGCGGCGCGCGGTCGGTGCGTGCGAGCGTAAGGCTCGCATAGGCTCCCCACAGCGGGCGCAGCACCGTTTCGAGCAGAGGCTCGGTCACCTCATCGAGCCTGCCGTCGATCGCTCCTTGCGCTTGCTCGTAGCTCAGGCTCGCGGCCGAGCGCATCAATCCCCGGAAGAAGCGGTGCTTGAGCTTACGTCCGTCTTTGTCGAAGACCATGCGAACCGCGAGGCACGCCCGCGGCACGTCCTCCTTCAGAGAGCACAGGTCGTTCGAGATGCGCTCCGGCAGCATCGGCACGACGCGGTCGGCGAAATAGACCGAGTTGCCGCGCTTCCTCGCTTCCTTGTCGAGCGCTTTGCCCGGCCTGACATAGGCGGAGACGTCGGCGATGGCGACGATCGCCACCCAACCGCCGTGGTTCTTCGGGTCAGGGTCGGCCTCGGCCCACACCGCATCGTCATGGTCGCGCGCATCCGACGGGTCGATGGTGATGAGCGGGAGATGGCGCACATCCTCTCGGCGTCCTAGCTCGGGCTCCTTGGCGGTGGCGGCCTCGGCGAGCACCGGGTCGGGAAAGGTGTCGGGGATGCCGTGGGCATGGACGGCGATGAGGCTCGTCATTTGCTGCGCTTGCGGATTGCCGAGCCGCTCGGTGACGCGCGCAGTCTGAACGCCGGCACGGCCTCCACGCGCGAGCTCGAAGCGCACGAGTTCGCCGCTCTCCGCATCGTTGGTATTGCCGCGGGCGACCGGCCATTCTTTTAGCTGCTTGCGCTCGATGGGATCGATGACGCCGGTCCCGCCGGGAAGCGAGCGGAAGATGCCGAGCATCCTCTGCGTCGCCCGGGCGAGCTTTTTGATGGTGCGCGCCTGATACGGGTATTCGGCGTCGGCCCCGAGAGGGGCGATGCGGGCGAGCACGCGGTCGCCGATGCCGGCGGCGGGCCCGGCGTCGCGCTTGCTTTCGACCATGAGGATGTGGGGCGGAGCGCCGTGCTCCTCATCCCAGGTGGCAGGCCGCGCCACGAACTCGCCGTCTCTATCGCGCGA
>DATJZL010000083.1:0-13364 GCA_035499115.1 Methyloceanibacter sp.
GTCAGCTCTTCTGGGCAACCACCGCCGAAGTGCGCTTCCCGTTCCCCTTCGTCCCGGAGAATCTGGGGATGCAGGGCGCGGTGTTCGTCGATGCAGGCTCGCTGTGGGACCCGAGCCAGCTTGCCGTGAACGCCGTCAACCAGGAAGGAAGCTTCATCTTCGACAGTTCACAGGTGCGCCTGTCGACCGGGTTCAGCCTCATCTGGCAGTCCCCCTTGGGCCCGCTCCGCGCCGACTTCGCCCAGGCCCTGCTTAAGGCTGATTTCGACAGGACCGAGCTGTTCCGCTTCGGCGCTTCAACGAACTTCTAAAGGAAGCAAATTCCGTCTATGGCTTCGGCCTCACGAAGCATGTCGCGGGGTTGCCCGCTGGGATTTTCATGGAACATCCGGGTTTCTTTGAGCGTGCCGGCCCCTTTCCCTTGCGCGCCGTTGCCACGGCTGCCGAGGCCAAAACAGCCGACGGCGTCGATCCTGACCTCCCCATCAAGGATGTACGGCCGCTCGATAGCGCCGGCCAGGGCGACATTTCCTTTCTAGACAATCGGAAATACCTGCCGATCTTGGCCCACACCGGGGCAAGCGCCTGTCTCGTCGCCCCGAAATTCGCCTCTCACGCTCCAAACGCGACGGCTTGCCTGCTCACCACGGAGCCGTACCGGGCCTTTGCCAGGGTCATGACGCTGTTCTATCCGGACGCGCTCAAGCCCAAGGCCGCGATCGAGGATGCCGTATCGCGATCCGGCCCCCCAATCCATCCGAGTGCGGTCATCGAGGCTGGGGCAATCGTCGAGCCTGGGGCGATCATCGGGCCGGAGGCACGGATTGGAAGCGCCACCACCATCGCCGCCGGTGCCGTGATCGGCTACCGTGTGCATGTGGGACGAGACTGCTTCATCGGCCCAAACGCCTCGTTGACCCACGCCCTTCTCGGTAACCATGTCACCGTCCACGCGGGTGTGGCGATCGGCCAAGACGGCTTTGGCTTCGCCATGGGCCTGGGCGGCCACTTGAAACTGCCGCAAATCGGCCGCGTGGTGATCCAGGACCATGTCGAAATCGGCGCCAACACCACGATCGATCGGGGGGCGCTGCATGATACGGTCATCGGCGAGGGCACGAAAATTGATAATCTCGTGCAGATCGGGCACAACGTGGTCATTGGAAGGCATTGCATTATTGTGGCCCAGACCGGTATTTCAGGGAGCGCCGAGCTCGGCGATTTCGTCGCCCTTGGCGGCCAAGTCGGCATCCTCGGACATGTCAAAATCGGCTCTGGCGCGCAGATCGCAGCGAGCAGTAATGTGCGCGGCGACGTGCCACCGGGAGCGCGCTGGGGTGGCACTCCTGCCAAGCCCGTGCGCTTGTGGTTTCGCGAGCTTACGCTGCTGCGCAAGCTTGCCGAGCGCAAGGATTTGAAGCTTGATCAGGGCAATGACGACACCGGCGAGTAGCCGGATCTTTGCCAGGAGCGTGAGCGGATGAATGAGAGCGGAGCAAAAGCGAAGCTGGGGACGGCGGAGATCGTCGACATCCTCAAGCTTTTGCCGCATCGCTATCCGTTCCTCCTCGTCGACCGCATCATTGAGATGGACGGCGACCGCTCCGCCATCGGCATCAAGAACGTCACTGCCAACGAGCCCTATTTCCAGGGGCACTTCCCCGGCAATCCCGTCATGCCCGGCGTGCTCCTCATCGAAGGCATGGCGCAGACCGCCGGCGCGCTCTGCATGCGGCATATCGAGGAGTTCAAGGAGCCGCCGCTCGTCTATTTTATGGCGATCGACAAGGCGAGGTTTCGCCGACCCGTGGTTCCCGGCGACACCATCCACTACCACGTTCAGAAAATGCGCAACCGCGGCCGCGTGTGGCGCTTTCGCGCGCAGGCGCACGTCGAAGGTCAGCTCGTCGCCGAAGCCGAGGTCAGCGCCGTGATCGTAGAGACATAGCCAGGACGAGCATGGCCAACATTCATGCGACCGCCCTGGTCGATCCAAGCGTGAAACTTGGGGCGAAGGTCGAAATTGGACCGTTTTGCGTGATCGGTCCTGGTGTCGAACTCGGCGACGGCGTCGTGGTGCATCCTCACGCTGTGATTACCGGAAGGACCTCGCTCGGGGCCGAATGCAAGGTGTTTCCTTTTGCCTGCCTCGGCAAAGCGCCGCAAGACATCAAATATCACGACGAGCCGAGCGCCATCACCGTAGGCGCCAAGACCATCATCCGAGAGCACGTCACCGTCAATCCAGGCACCGCGAGCGGCCACCTGGAGACCAAAGTAGGATCCGGTTGCTTTCTGATGATCGGCGCTCATATCGCCCACGACTGCGAGATCGGCAACAACGTGACCCTGGTGAACGGCGCGACGCTCGGCGGGCATGTCTCGATCGGCGAAGGCGCCATCGTCGGGGGGCTTTCTGCCGTGCATCAATTCGTGCGCATCGGCGCCTACGCTTTCATCGGCGGCATGTCGGGGATAACGGCCGACGTCATTCCCTACGGCATGGCAATCGGCAACCGCGCCACGCTCTGCGGCCTCAATATCGTTGGCCTTAAGCGCAAGGGCTTCCCGCGCGAGCAGATCCACGAGCTCCGCCAAGCCTATCGATTGCTGTTCGCGAGCGAAGGAACGCTGAAGGAGCGGCTCGAGGACGTTGACGGCATGTTTCCCACCAACCCGCTTGTCAAACAGGTCATCGAGTTCATCAAGATCCAGTCCGACCGCTCGTTCTGCGTGCCCAACAATGCCGCAACACCGAACAGATGACGGCGACGGGCGACAAGGGCGCCTGGAGGGAGCGATCAAGGGTCCCCTCGGGATCATAGCCGGGCGAGGTCCGCTTCCCTGCGTCGTGGCCGAAGCGGCGCAGGCGCGCGGACTTCCGCTCCATATCGTCGCCATTCGCGGCGAGGCGAGCGACGCGATCGAGCGCTTTCCGCACACCTGGATCAAATGGGGCGAGGTCGGCAAATTGTTCGGTACTCTCGATAGCAACGGCTGCCGCGATCTCGTGATCATCGGCGGCGTTGACCGGCCGGACTTCGCCAACGTCAAATTCGATTTCGGTGCGGTCAAGAACCTGCCCTTCATCTTGAGCCTGGGGAAGGGTGGTGACGACCACGTGCTCTCTCGGATCGTGAGCTTTCTGGAGAGCAAGGGATATCGGGTGCATGGGGCCGAGGACGTGGCGCCCGATCTCCTGGCCGGCGAAGGCGTTCTCGGACAGAAGGCGCCTTCGGCAGAGGACCGAGCCGATATCGAGATGGCCCTTCGTGTCGTGAGCGCTCTTGGGCGGCTCGACATTGGCCAGGCCGCCGTGGTCGCTAAAGGCCATGTGCTGGCTGTGGAAGCGGCCGAGGGGACCGACGCCATGCTTGCGCGGTGCGCCGAACTCCGGCGATCGGGACGCGTGCACCAGCAGGGCCAAACCGGCGTGCTGGTCAAGGCGCCAAAGCCCGGTCAGGAGGACCGCGTCGACCTGCCGACGATCGGCCCTGAGACGGTGAAGAGGGCCGCGGCCGCTGGGCTTGCCGGCATTGCCGTAGCGGCGGGACGGGTGCTCGTGGCAGAGCCCGCGGCAACCGTCAAAGCGGCCGACGAGCTCGGGCTCTTCCTGCTCGGCGAGCCTCTCGCCAGCAAGACCTCCGACAACTAAGCTCCGCAGACTTGGGTGTGTCCCTTGAAAAGGACACTCTTGGAGCCCACTTGACGGGCGCGCGACCTTCGACTGAATCAACGGGCCGCCCAGTGGGATGATTTCTGAGCAATTTGGCGGGGATCGGACTAAGCCCCCGTTTAACACGGGTCGTGAAAGCTTACGATCCGCCAATTGGCAGGCCTATGCGCAAAAATAAGCGTCCAGAACTGAGTCAAGTCGTCGAGGACATCTACGACGCGGCCCTCGATTCCGCGCGATGGAAGGACACCATCGCGACGATCGCCCACTACGTCGGCGGCCAGGCCGGCGGGCTTGCCCTCAAAGACTGTCAAAGCAAGAACCTCAATGTCTTCTATGACGTGGGCTTCGACCCGGAATGTATCGAGGTCTATCTGGCGACCTATTCGAGATTCGATCCCCTCGCCACGGCGCCGCTATTCGATGCGCGGCGGGTCGCGAACGTTCCCGATCTCATGCCCTATGACGAATATCTGAACGGACGCTTTTACCGGGAATGGGCCCAGCCGCATGGCTGGCTCGACTCGGCAAACGCCATCATCGAGAGATCAGGGACAAGCAGTACGCTTCTCCGAATTGTCACCCGCAAGAATACCGGCTTGGTCGACGACAACATGCGCGGACGCATGGCGCAGGTCGTGCCGCATGTCCGCCGGGCGACGCTGGTCGGAAAGTCGATGGATCTCAAGCATGCCGAGGCGGCGATGCTCGCCGAGACCCTGGACGGACTCAGCGCCGGCCTGGTCCTCGTCGATGCCAAAGCCCGAGTCGTTCACGCCAATGAGGCTGCGCGCGATCTCCTCGAAGCGGGCGATTTCTTGCGCTCGATTGATGGCCGCCTCATGGCCCGCGATGCCGAGATCAATCAGACTTTGCGGGACATATTCGCCATCGCCGGCGGCGGCGACGCGGCCCTCGGCAACCGAGGCATCGCGTTGACGGTGACCGCGCATGATGGCGAACGCTACGCCCTGCATGTGTTGCCTCTGAGCTCCGGCGACCGTCGCCGCGCCGGCATTGCCTACGCGGCTGTGGCGGCCATGTTCGTGCGTAAAGCCTCGCTGCAAGCCCCGTCATCTGCCGAAGCCATCGGCCGGACGTACCGGCTGACCCGCACCGAGCTTCGCGTCCTGCTTGCCGTCGTCGAGCTGGAGAGTTTGTCCGAGGCGGCGCAAGTCCTTGGCATCGCCGACACGACCGTCAAGTTCCATCTCGGCAACATCTATGCAAAGACCGGAGCCCATCGTGTGACCGGGCTCATCAAGCTGATGGCAGGGCTTTCCAACCCGCTTCTCGACTAATCAGCCCTCCGCATGAGACGCGACGCGCTCGGGCGCTAAACGGTAGCGCGTGCGCCGTCGCGCCCACCCATCTCTTTAGCGCGTGCATTTCCCCTCCCCAGGGAGGGGGACGCAGCCTTTTCGCATCAATATATGCGCCCGCGACGATGAAACCCCACACTCGCAGGCCTGCCTGCGACAATCGAAAAGGTGACGCATGAGGAGAAAAGTCATGGATCTTTATGTCATTCGCCGCCCAAGCGCTTGGGCTAATGTACAGGAGCTCGAAGCCGCCGGTACCAAGTCTGCCAGGATCGGCAACGACGAGATGCCCAGCCGCGTCCGCTGGATCCGCAGCTACGTAGTCGAGGAGCCCGACGGCCGGCTCGGAACGGTTTGCATCTACCAGGCGCGGGATCCTGAATCGATCCGCGCGCATGCAAGACGCGTCGGCATGCCCGGCGACGAGATCTTCCCAGTCCTCACCACCGTCGTCGTTCGCGACGACTTGGCCGCGGCAAGCACAGCTGCCTGACGTCTTGCTCTGCTGGCGAGGAGTCGATCCGCTGACGGGCGCCGCAAGTCAGCGCGCATCCATCGCCACGTAGGTGCGCTCGGTGGCGCCGGTATAAAGCTGGCGCGGCCTGCCGATGCGCTGCGAAGGGTCCTCGATCATCTCCTTCCACTGAGCGATCCAGCCCACGGTGCGGGCGATCGCAAACAGCACCGTGAACATGTCGGTCGGGAAGCCGAGCGCCTTCAGCGTGATGCCCGAGTAGAAGTCGATATTCGGATAAAGCTTCTTCTGGATGAAATAGTCGTCCGACAGCGCGATGCGCTCGAGCTCGAGCGCGACTTTCAAGATTGGATCGTTGCCATGGCCCACGGCGTCCAGCACCTCGTGGCAGGTCTTCTGCATGATCTTGGCCCGCGGGTCGTAATTCTTGTAGACGCGGTGGCCGAAGCCCATGAGGCGGAACGAGTCGTTCTTGTCCTTGGCACGCTTGATGAATTCGGGGATGCGATCGACCGTGCCGATCTCCTGCAACATCTGCAACGCCGCCTCGTTGGCGCCGCCATGGGCGGGACCCCAAAGACAGGCGATGCCGGCCGAGATGCAGGCGAAGGGATTGGCGCCGGATGAACCGGCAAGCCTGACCGTCGAGGTCGAGGCGTTCTGCTCGTGGTCGGCATGCAGGATGAAGATGCGCCGCATCGCGCGGGCGAGAATGGGATTGACCTTATACTCCTCGCACGGCACGGCGAAGCACATATGCAGAAAATTCGCCGAGTAATCGAGCTCGTTGCGCGGATAAATGAAGGGCTGGCCGATCGAGTATTTGTAGGCCATCGCCGCGATCGTCGGCATCTTAGCGATCATGCGGATCGACGCCATCTCGCGCTGCGCGGGATCCTTGATGTCGATCGAGTCGTGATAGAACGCTGACAGCGCGCCGACCACGCCGACCATGACCGCCATCGGGTGCGCGTCGCGGCGGAAGCCCGTATAGAAGCGGGTCATCTGCTCGTGCACCATGGTGTGATTGGTGATGCGGTGCTTAAAGTCCTTGTACTGCGCTTCCGTGGGCAGCTCGCCGTAGAGCAGCAGGTAGCAGGTCTCCAGGAATGTGCCGTGTTCGGCGAGCTGATCGATGGGATAGCCGCGATAGAGCAGGATGCCCTTGTCGCCGTCGATGAAGGTGATCTTCGACTCGCAGCTCGCAGTCGAGGTGAAGCCGGGGTCGTAAGTAAAGCACCCCGTCTCCTGGTAGAACGTAGTGATGTCGATCACGTCGGGGCCAATCGTGCCCTTCTTGATCGGCAAGTCGTATCTGGCGCCATCGATCAAGACGGATGCCTCGCCTGCGCCCGACATTGTGAGGTTCTCTGCGACGCTCATCTAAAGGCTCCTATGACCATTCTGTGGGACACGGTTCGCCGGGCAACGCAACGCTAAGGCGGCAGTTAAGGCTCCGGCAAACCCGCGTTTTTTGCACTGCCGCATCTTCGCGCCAATTCTGCCGCAGTGCAACAAGCCTGCATGCTCAAATGTTAAGCAGATTTTATTACCGCTGTCTGATCACGCAAACGCGCTAGAGACTCTTCGCGGCCGAGCACGTCGAGCACGTCGAAGATCCCGGGCGACGTGGATTTTCCCGTCAGCGCCGCGCGGAGCGGCTGCGCCACCTTACCGAGCTTGCGGCCGGTCTCCTCGGCAAAACTCCGCACCGACGCTTCGAGCTCCTTCAGTGTCCAGGGTTCGACGGCTTCAAGGCGTGGCAGAAGCTGCGCGATCAAGTCGCGTCCCTGGGGGTCGAGCAGCTTGGCCGCCTCCTCGTCGAGGGTGAGCGGACGCTTGGCGAAGAGGAAGGTCGCGTTGTCGATAAGCTCGACAAGAGTCTTGGCGCGCTCCTTCAGCCCGGGCATTGCCCGCTCGAGTTTCTCCCAGCCTTCAGCACCGATCCGCGCGTTGAGCGCGGCCCCGTCGGGCAGCTCAGGCACGAGTGCCTTGAGCCGGCGCACGATCTCTGCGTCCGGCGTCTCGCGGAGATAATGTCCGTTTAGAGTCTCCAGCTTGACGAAGTCGAACCGCGCCGCTGAGCGACCGATAGCATCGAGATCGAACCACTCGATCATCTCCTCGGTAGACATGATCTCGGCATCGCCGTGGCTCCAGCCGAGCCTCACGAGATAGTTGCGCAGCGCCGCGGGGAGATAGCCCATGGCGCGATAGGCATCGACACCGAGCGCGCCGTGGCGCTTCGAGAGCTTGGCGCCATCGGACCCATGGATCAGCGGAACATGGGCGAAGACCGGCGTCTCCCAGCCAAGGGCTTTGTAGATCTGACTTTGGCGCGCCGCGTTGGTGAGGTGATCGTCGCCGCGGATGATGTGGGTGATATTCATGTCGTGGTCGTCGACCACCACTGAAAGATTGTAGGTGGGCGAGCCGTCGCTTCTCAGGATCACGAGGTCGTCGAGCTCTTTGTTGGCGAACACAACGCGGCCCTGCACGCGATCCTCGATCACCGTCTCGCCTTCGCGCGGCGCCTTGAAACGGATGGCCGGCTCGATGCCGGTTGGCGCTTCGGATGGATCGCGATGCCGCCATGTGCCGTCATATCCCGGAGCACGACCCTCGGCGCGAGCCTTCTCGCGCATGGCCTGAAGCTCCTCGGCGCTCGCATAACAGCGATAGGCTTTGCCCTCGGCAAGCAACTGCTCGGCGATCTCCCGATGCCGCTCGGCGCGAGCGAGTTGATAAACCGGTTCGCCGTCCCACTCGAGTTCGAGCCAGCGCAAGCCATCGAGGATGGCTAGGATCGCTCCTTCGGTCGAACGCGCCTGATCGGTGTCCTCGATGCGGAGCAGCATCTTGCCGCCGGTATGTTTGGCGTAGAGCCAATTGAACAAGGCAGTGCGCGCGCCACCGATATGCAAATAGCCCGTGGGCGAGGGGGCAAAACGCGTGATGACTTTGTCGCTCATGGGTGCGGCGAGATTTGTAAGTGAGGGGCTAGGGGTGGATGCGGGCGTGATGTAGCATGACCTTGGATGCGGGGTAAGGGCGAGCGCGGGAGGAGCGCGCCTGCCAGTTCTCGAGCTCGGCAATGGCTGTCCGAGGCGACAAGGATTTTGGCGAGGAGGACGGGAGGCCCCAACGTCGCCGGGACAGCCTGATTCTTATCGCTCTTGCTGCCGCGGGCCGCGCGCTCGAGGACGAAGCGGACCGCTGGTTCGTCTGGCTCCCCGTGTTGTTCGCAGGCGGGATTGTCACCTATTTCGCCCTTGAGAATGAGCCCGATCCCCGGGTCGCCGTTGCCCTTGTCACAGGAGCGCTTGGGCTTTGCCTTGCGCTCCGCGCCGCTCCTTTAGGACTGGCGATTGGTGGCGCCTCTCTTGCCTTCGCGCTTGGTTTCGCCGATGCCAAGCTCCGCACCGAGATGGCACGTGCGCCAGTCCTCTCGCACGAGCTTCGTTATGTGCCGGTGACCGGGTTCATCGAGAACCATGAGCTGCGCGATAAGGGCAGAGCGCGGCTGACCTTAAGGGTCATCTCGCTTGACGATCTGCAGCAAGCCGATCGTCCTTACCGCGTGCGCCTGACGCTACCCGCCAAGGGTGACCTTATCGACAAGACGGGAGCCGTCGTCACGCTCAAGGCGACGCTTCAGCCTCCGCCCGAGCCCGTCGAGCCGGGTGGGTTCGACTTCGCCCGCCAGGCCTGGTTCGCGCGCCTCGGCGGAACCGGCTACGCAACCAGCAAGATCGAGCTCGCAGAAGATGGACCCGAGCCCCCCTGGGACATCGCCGCCTGGGCCGCCATCGATGGGCTGCGCGTTGCCATCAATCACCGCATTCGGGACGCGCTCGCCGGCGAGACGGGGGAGATCGCCGTCGCGCTCATCACCGGAGAGCAGGGCGGCATTTCTCAAGAGACGAAGCAAGCGATGCGCGATTCAGGTCTCGCGCACATCCTGTCGATTTCCGGGCTGCATATGGTGATCATGGCCGGCACGGTATTCTGGCTCGTGCGCGCGCTGCTCGCATTGTGGCCTCGGCTAGCGCTCAATTACCCCATCAAGAAATGGGCCGCCGGCGCGGCGCTCGCCGCCTCAACCTTCTATCTCGCTTTATCGGGCGCCGCCGTTCCAACCGTCCGCTCGTGGATCATGATGAGCATCGTCCTCATCGCGATGATGCTCGACCGCCCCGCACTCACCATGCGCAACGTCGCCCTTGCCGCGCTTCTCATTCTGATCGTCGCCCCTGAGTCGCTTTTCGACCCGAGCTTCGAGATGTCGTTCGCGGCCGTGGTGGCGCTCGTTGCGCTCTATGAATGGCTCGGCACGCGTGAGCGTTCAGGGCTTGCCGACGTGAGCCCGCTTTGGCGAGCCGTGCACAAAGGGTGGGGGTTGGTCGCGGGTGCGGCGTTCACCACGCTGGTCGCGAGCACGGCGATCGCTCCCTTCGCCGTGTTTCACTTCCACCGCATGACCGAATATGGGCTGATCGCCAATCTGCTCGCGGCGCCTATCGTCAGCTTGCTGATTATGCCGATGGCGCTGCTGGCGCTGACCGCCATGCCCTTTGGGCTCGAGGCTTGGCCTCTCAAGGCGATGGGGCTCGGCATCACCATGATGGTCGGAATCGGCAAATGGGTGGCTGGCTGGCCTGGCGCCGTAACGGTGCTTCCGCAAATCTCCGGCACGGCGCTCGTGCTGATCGTGCTCGGCGGATTGTGGCTCTGTCTCTGGCAGACGCGCACCCGCGCGCTCGGCCTCGTCATCGCCGCGCTTGGCCTTGCTCTTGCGCCGCCGTCGACACGCCCCGACGTCCTGATCGACCGCGACGGCGAGACGGCGGCGCTTCGCTCCGAGAGCGGAAGTCTCATTTTTCCGCCGGCGACCGCCGCGGGCTACAGCGTCGACAACTGGCTGCTCGCCGACGGCGATGCCCGCGACGCAAGCACTGCTTCCTCAAGCGATGACGCTGCGAGCCCTCTCAAATGTGATCTCCTTGGCTGCATCGGCACGGTGAAGGGGAAGGTCGTGGCGCTGATCCGCCACCCGGCCGCGCTCGAGGAGGATTGCCGCATGGCCGACATCGTCGTTGCCCCGTTCACCGTAAGCAAGAAATGTCGCGCTGCGCGGGTGATCGTCGACCGGCGCATGCTGAGGGAGGGGGGCGCGCATGCCCTCTATATCGAAGGTCTCTCGATCCGCGCCGTGTCGGTGGCGAGCGAGCGGGGGCACCGCCCATGGGTGCCTGAGCATGTCCTGGTCAGAGGAGCGCCGCAGTTGGCGCCGAACAACGTCGGAGATGACACTGAGACCGACAGTGCCGGTCGGCACTTCGGCGGCGATCCCGAGGACTGAGTGTAGGCCTAATAGCGCCGGATGAGGCCGACGAGGCGCCCCTGAACGCGCACGCGGTCGGGACCGAAGATCCGCGTCTCATAGGCCGGGTTGGCGGCCTCGAGCGCGATCGAGTCGCCCCGGCGGCGCAAGCGCTTGAGCGTGGCTTCGGCTTCATCGACCAGCGCCACGACGATGTCGCCGTTATTGGCGTCCTCGCACCTCTTCACGATGATGGTGTCGCCTTCGAGGATGCCGGCATCGATCATGGAATCGCCTTTGACCTCAAGCGCGTAATGCTCGCCCTTGCTGAGCAGCTCGGGTGGCACCTCGACTGTGCTCATGCGGTTCTGGATGGCCTCGATAGGAACACCGGCCGCAATCCGGCCCATCACGGGCACGCTCACGGTCTGTGGCAGGGCCTCGCCCTCGGCGACCTGAGGTACGCGCCCCAAGCTCCCTTCGATCACACTCGGCGAAAAGCCGCGTGTTCGCTGGGAAAGGGGCTGCGGCATGGACTCTGGCAGCCTCACGATCTCCATGGCTCGCGCCCGATGCGGCAGGCGGCGGACGAAACCCCGCTCCTCAAGTGCCGTGATCAGGCGATGGATGCCGGATTTCGACTTGAGGTCGAGCGCCTCTTTCATCTCATCGAACGACGGGGGCACGCCCGTCTCCTTCAACCGCTCATGGATGAACATGAGAAGCTCTTTCTGCTTCGATGTGAGCATCTGGTCCTCGTCTAGAGCGGTTGGACTTGCTTCGTTCGGCGCCTTAACGATTCGAGGTCGCGCCCGTACAAATCATGAACATTTTATCTGTTCTGTTTGTGTTCCGCAAGCGCGAATGCCCCCAAATGCGGTAGGGGACGCCCTAATTTGATTGCCTCGCGTGATTCGGGTTTCCGGGGCCTTAATCGCCGTCGAGGAGAAGGATCCGGACGCTCGCGCCGCGCTGAAGCGCCGGCGCGCCGGGTTCGCGCAAAATGAGGCAGTCAGCGCGAGCGAGTTCGGCGACAAGAGAGGAATCTTGCGAGGGGACCGGGCGGACGATACGCGCGCCGTCATCGCCCCATTCAGACACGCCCCGGAGATAGTGCTGCCGCGGGCCATTCGCCTCAAGCGCCACGCCGAGGATCGCTTGGGGCAGGGGCCGCGTCTTTTCGTTGAGCCCGAGCATGCGGCGAAGCATCGGCTTCAGAAAGACGTGCGCCGAGATCAGCGCCGAGACGGGGTTTCCCGCGAGTCCCAGCACACGCTGTGACCCGATGCGGCCATAGATCAGGGGCTTTCCCGGCCGCATGGCGATCTTGGCGAAGTCGAGCTCAAGCCCCTCGGATTTAAGCGCGCTCACGACGAGATCGCGCTCGCCGACGGAGGCGCCGCCGATGGTCAAGAGGATGTCGGCGGCTTTGCCGGCGCGGGCGAGCGTCGCGAGGCTTTCAAGATCGTCTTTTGCAATGCCGAGCCGCATGGCCTCGCCGCCCTCGGCCTCGATCAAGGCGGCGAGCCCATAAGGGACAGAGGAGACGATCTGGTCCGGACCAAGTTCAGAGCCGGGCGGCACCACCTCGTCGCCTGTGGCGAGGATCGCAACCTTAGGCTTGCGGCGAACCGGGATCTCGGCAAGGTTCATCGCGGCGGCAAGGATGAGCTCGCGCGGACCAAGCCGTGCGCCGGCAAGGAGCAGTACCTCTCCTTTCCGGAAATCTTGCCCGCGCGGGCGGATATGCTGACGTGGACCGGCTTCCTTGATGGTGACGACGCCGTTGGCCTCCACGGTATTCTCCTGGATCACCACCGTATCTGCGCCTTCCGGCACCGGCGCTCCGGTGAAAATGCGCACGGCCTCGCCCTTACCGACGCGCTCCCTGAAGCCTGAACCTGCCGCAGCGACGCCAATCACCTGGAGCCTAGCAGGAAGGGAGGCCACATCGGCCGCGCGCACCGCGTAACCATCCATGGCAGAGGCATCGAAGGGCGGCTGGGTGACCCGCGCCGCAAGGTCCTCGGCGAGCACGCGGCCTTGCCCATCCTCGATCGCCACGCGCTCGGCCTCGAGCGGAGCGAGCCCGTCCAGCACGCGAGCCAGAGCGTCAGTGACTGACAGCAGAGTCATCAGCGCTTGAACGTGCCTGAGCGGCCGCCGGTCTTCTCCACCAGGCGAATGCCGGAGAAGGACATGGCCCGGTCCGCCGACTTGCACATGTCGTAGATGGTGAGGCAAGCGACCGCGACCGCCGTCAGCGCCTCCATCTCGACCCCGGTCTTAGCATCGACCTTGGCGGCGGCCTCGACACGCAGACCCGGCGGATCGCGCGACGGCTCGAATGCGATGGTCACTTGGGTGAGCGGCAAGGGGTGACACAGCGGGATCAGCTCATGGGTGCGCTTGGCCGCCATGATTCCGGCGATGCGGGCGGTGGCGAGCACATCGCCCTTCTCGGCCGTGCCGCTAAGGATGAGATCGAGCGTCGTGGGCGCCATCGACACGAAGCCTTCGGCGATCGCGGTGCGCTGGGTCACCTCCTTGGCCGAGACATCGACCATG
>DATJZL010000084.1:0-4078 GCA_035499115.1 Methyloceanibacter sp.
TTTGGTGGGAGTGGGCTCACCGCTTTCTCGGCCGCTTCATCGGCGTCATCTTCTTCGTCCCCTTCGCCGTCTTCTGGGCCATTGGCTATATCCCGCGCACGTTCCTGCCCCGGCTTCTCAGCCTGTTCGTTCTCGGCGGCCTGCAAGGTGCGCTCGGCTGGTACATGGTGAAGAGCGGGCTGGTCGATCGCATCGATGTCAGCCAATACCGGCTTGCCGCCCATTTCGGCGTGGCACTCTCGATCCTTGGCTACACGCTCTGGCTTCTGTTCGGGCTCGGCCATGAAGGAAGGGTAGGGCATACGGCCACAGGCTCACGGGCTCGCGCTCTCGTCGCCGGCGGCCTCCTCGCGCTCGTCTTCCTGCAATTGCTCGCCGGTGCCCTCGTCGCCGGGCTCGATGCCGGCATGGGCTACAACACTTGGCCGCTAATCAATGGGGCGTTTGTGCCGAGCGGGCTCTATGAGGCCTCGCCCTGGTATCTCAACCTGTTCGAGAACCCGCTCACGGTTCAGTTTGACCACCGCATGATCGGCTATTCGGTGGTCGTCGTTTCGCTCGCCCAGCTTGCCTGGCTCGCGCTCAGAAAAGCGCCCACGCAGCTCATCGGCACCGCCATGACCCTCGCGCTCGTTGCTCTGCTCCAGGTGACGCTCGGTGTCTGGACTCTGCTGCTCGCTGTGCCGATCCAACTCGGACTCGCCCATCAGGCGGGCGCCGTCGCTGTGTTCGCCGCCTCCGTCTATCATTTCTGGATGGCGACCCACACGCCGCAAAGCGGGATGGCGTCTCAGGCGAGAGCGAGCGCCTGATCGAGATCGGCAATGATGTCGGCTTTATCCTCCAGCCCGATCGAGAGCCGAACCACCTCGTCGCCAGCGCCGGCGCGCGCGCGCTGCTCGTCGCTGAGCTGGCGGTGCGTGGTCGAAGCCGGGTGGATGATCAGGCTCCGCGTGTCACCGATATTGGCGAGATGGCTGAACAGCTTGACGTTGCTCACGAGAGCGATGCCGGCTTCGTAGGCGCCTTTCAGTCCAAAAGTGAACACCGCGCCTGACCCCTTCGGCGCATAGCGCTTGGCGAGCGCGTGATAGGCGTTGCCGGGCAGCCCCGCATAGTTCACCCACGCCACTTTCGGATGCTGCGACAGGTATTCGGCGAGGGCGAGCGCATTGTCGCAATGGCGCTGCATGCGCAAGGGCAGCGTCTCGATGCCGGTCAGAATGAGGAACGCGTTGAACGGCGAGATGGCAGGCCCGAGATCGCGCAAGCCCAGCACGCGGCAGGCGATGGCGAAGGCGAAATTGCCGAAGGTCTCGGCGAGCGTAATGCCGTGATAGGACGCGCAGGGCGCTGACAGAGTGGGATATCTCCCGCTGCCGATCCAATCGAAGGTCCCGCAATCGACGATGGCGCCGCCGATCGAGTTGCCGTGCCCACCAAGGAACTTGGTGAGCGAATGCACGATGATGTCGGCGCCGTGCTCGATGGGGCGGATGAGATAAGGCGTGGCGAGCGTGTTGTCGACGATGAAGGGCACGCCCGCCTCCTTGGCGACCGCGGCAACCGCATCGAGGTCGGTGACGATGCCGCCAGGATTGGCGATCGACTCGCAGAAGATCGCCTTGGTTTTCGGTGTCAGTGCCGCCAGGAACGAGGAGGCATCCGTGGTGTCGGCGAAACGCACCGTCCAGCCGCATTTGGCGAAGGATTGGGTGAACTGATTGATCGAGCCGCCATAGAGCTGGCGCGCGGCGACGAACTCATCGCCGGCCTCGAGCAGGGTATGGAATACGAGCATCTGCGCCGCATGACCTGACGCCACGGCGAGCCCCGCCGTGCCGCCTTCGAGCGCTGCGACGCGCTCCTCGAGCACCGCCTGGGTCGGGTTGGTGATGCGGGTATAGATGTTGCCGAAGGTCTCGAGATTGAACAGAGCCGCCGCATGCTCGACGTCGTCGAACACATAGGACGTGGTCTGATAGATCGGCGTCGCCCGCGCGCCGGTGGCTGGGTCAGGCTGCGCGCCGGCATGGATGGCGAGCGTGTCGAAGCCGGGCTTCCGGTCAGCGGTCATGTCCTGGCGCTCCTAGCGTTCGGTGTTATTGATGGTGATGATCCCGGAGTCAAACCGCCAGAGCATCATTCGCCCGCGGCCTTGAGCACGCGATGCTGCACGCCCTTGGCACCGAGCATCGGACGCCTCGCCGACAGTCTGCGCGAATTGACTCCAGCCCAATTTAGCTCGCCCGAAAGCCGCCCATATTCGATCTTGGGACAGCGGTTCATCACCACTTTGAGCCCGGCTGCTTCGGCAAGCTTAGCCGCCTCGTCGTTGCGCACGCCGAGCTGCATCCACACCACTTTGGCGCCCATCCTGATTGCCTGTTGCGTGATGCCGAGCGCGGCTTCCGAGTTGCGGAAGATGTCGACGATATCGATGGGCTCCTCAATCTCAGCCAGCGACGCATAGACCGTCTCGCCGAGGATCTCCTGACCAGCTTGCCCGGGATTGACCGGGATCACCCGGAAGCCCTTCGCCTTGAGATACTTCATGGCGAAATAGCTCGGCCGCGAGGTGTTCGCGCTCGCTCCCACCATGGCGATGGTGCGGTTGTTGACGAGAATGTCCCTGATATAGGCGTCGCTATAGGCGTCGTGGTTCATGGCACTGACGGGGAAGGGCAGGGGCTTGGCTCAGCGCGGCCAGCGCGGCTCGCGCTTGTCGAGAAAGGCGCCGATGCCTTCCTTGGCTTCGGCATGAAGCATGTTCTCAACCATCACGGAAGAAGCATAGGCATAAGCCTCAGCGAGGGGCATCTCGAGCTGGCGGTAGAAGGCCTCCTTGCCGATCTCGAGCGTCGCTTTCGGCTTCTCCGCGATTCTGCGCCCGAGCTCGACCGCCTCGTTCACCACGCGGTCGGCGGCGACCACGCGATTGACGAGACCGAGCGACTTGGCCTCCTCAGCGCCCACCATGTCGCCGAGCAGCAGCATCTCCATGGCCGCCTTGCGCGAGACGTTGCGGGAAAGCGCGACCATCGGCGTCGAGCAGAACAGCCCGATATTGACGCCGGGCGTCGCGAAGCGCGCGTCGATGCTGGCAACGGCGAGGTCGCAGGTGGCGACAAGCTGGCAGCCAGCCGCCGTGGCAACGCCGTTCACCGCGGCGATGACGGGCTTAGGGCAATGCACGATCGACAGCATCATCTCCGAGCAAGCCTTGAGCGTCTTGTCGAAGAAGGCGCGGCCGCGATCTTTGTCGCTGCGATGCGCCGTCAGCTCCTTGAGGTCATGACCGGAGGAGAAGGCGCTGCCGGCGCCGGTGACGACGACGGCACGAACGGCATCGCTGCTGCCGACCTCCTTGATCGCGCCGGTGATGGCCGCGATCAGCTCCTCGGACAGACTGTTGCGCGCGTCGGGCCGGTTCAGCGTGAGGACCGCTACCGGGCCCTGGTCCTTGCGCTCAAGGACCTCGCCTCTTGCCACGCGTTGTTTCGCAGTGTCGTTCATCCGAGCGACTCGTATCCTTCGGCAAAGCTCGAGCGTTATATCAGAGGCATCGTCGCGCTTTGCTAGCCTTACCTTCGCCAAGAGCGAGAAGAACGAAGGCCATTCATCGCTCGATGGTGTATGGTACCAGTATACCACATAGCTAAGCGGCTGATTCCAAATTAAACTCCGTCTCGGCTTGACGACTTCGGACGAAGCCGTTAGAAGCGCCGATCCTTTCGCCCTCGAGAGCCGCCATGAAGACCTTTTCCGCCACGCCCAAGGACATCGAAAAGTCCTGGATCCTCATCGATGCTGCCGGTCTCGTCGTCGGCCGCCTCGCCGTTCTGATCGCCAACCGGCTGCGCGGCAAGCACAAGCCGACCTTCACACCCCATATGGATTGCGGTGACAACATCATCGTCATCAATGCGGGCAACGTCGTGCTCACCGGCAACAAGCGTGCCGACAAGGTCTATCACTGGCACACCGGCTATCCGGGCGGCATCAAGGATCGCACTGCCGAAAAGATCCTCGACGGCAAACATCCCGAGCGTGTGTTGCAGAAGGCCGTCGAGCGTAT
>DATJZL010000085.1:0-15449 GCA_035499115.1 Methyloceanibacter sp.
GCGATGATGTGGAAGGCTTTGATATAGGCGAGCAGCATCGAAATTGCCAGCGTTGCTCAATCGGACGGCGTCTTTACCAGCCTGATCAGTCGCTCGACATGAGCGATGGGTGTGTCGGGCTGAATGCCATGACCGAGATTGAAGATGAAGGGGCCATCGCCAAGGGCCGCAAGCGTCGACTTGACGCGGGCATCGAGCGGAGCGCCCCCGGCGACCAGGAGAAGCGGATCGAGATTGCCCTGAACGGGGAGAAGCGGCTGGAGCTCGCTTCCGATCCAACCGAGCGGCAGGCTCGTGTCGCAACCGATGGCATCGACGCCGGTCTCTTTCGCATAGCGCAAAGCGAGGGGGCCTGAGCCCCGCGGGAAGCCGATGATGGGAACATCGGACGCCGAGCCATTAACCCGTTCAACGATCCGCCGCGTCGGCTCGATGCACCAGCGGGCGAACTCATCTTCGGGAAGGCTCCCTGACCAGCTGTCGAAAATCTGCAGCGCGGTCGCGCCGGCATTCACCTGGTTGAGCAGATAATCGGCAGAGGTCTCGACCAGCAGATCGATCAGGCGCTGAAAATCGTGGCGCTCGCGATAGGCGAATAGCCGTGTCTCGGCCTGATCTTTGCTCCCGCGGCCTTCGACCATATAGGTCGCAACCGTCCAGGGCGCGCCGCAAAAGCCAATCACGGGGACGCTTCGCGGAAGCCCAGTGCAGACCCGTTCGAGCGTTTCGTAGACCGGTGCAAGCTTGGACTCGACGCTTCCGGCGTCAAGTCTCGCCAGCGCCGTTCCGTCCTTGATCGGATCGAGCCTTGGTCCCTCGCCCTCGACGAACTCGATCCTCTGACCGAGCGCATAGGGCACGATGAGGATGTCCGAAAAGACAATCGCCGCATCGAGATCGAACCGCCGCAAAGGTTGAAGAGTTACCTCAGCTGCGAGCTCAGGAGTGCGGCAGAGGTCGAGGAACGAAGCGACCTTACTTCTCACCTCCCGATATTCCGGCAGATAGCGTCCAGCCTGACGCATCAGCCAGATCGGCGGTGGGATGTTCAGTTGTCCGGAAAGTGCCCTGAGGAAGGGACTGTCCACGGGAGGGATGCGTGGCATTAGGCTCTCTAAATATATTAAGAGAGAGAATCTCTATTAGGTTTCTACTGTTACTGTTAGGGCGTGAATAGCGGACATTCAGCGCCGTCACCAGGCTCTCTACAGGAGTCGCAAGCGGCGCTCATGGATGATCGCAAACAGCATAATGGGCTGTGGCTAATTACCTTGTGCACCGCAAGCAAAGCTTGAGTCCTGAGCGATTGGGCGAGAACTCTGGAGCTAGCGAGCGCTCGAGTCTCCTGTGGAGAGAGAGAGTACGCCCCTGGGGATCGTAAGGGGTATTGTGGCGGCAAGCGCGCGAGCTGTCATTTTCTCGACATCAGCGAATCTGTGAAGAAGTTGCCCTCATTGTCATGGAGGGAAGGGTCGAGACACGCGCGCTCGCGTAGTTGCTCCCTTAACGCAACGAGGTTATCCAAAGGATTGCCATGGATATCCAGCGCACTTTTCATCTGCACATGATCTCCGACTCGACCGGCGAGACGTTGACCGTCATCGCCAAGGCGGTGCGGGTGCAATATGCGCAAGTGAGGGCAATCGAGCATCTCCATCCTCTGGTGCGGAGCCGGCGGGAGCTCGAGCGGGTGCTGAAGGATGTGGAGGCGGCGCCCGGCATCGTGCTCTACACGGTGTTCAATCGCGAGCTGGCCGATGAGCTGGAAAAATCCTGCAAACGTCTGAACGTGCCCTGCGTATTCGCACTGAAGCCGATACTTCAGGTGTTCGAATCGTATCTCGGCACGCCGTCAACGCCGACAGTCGGAGGCCAACATGTGCTCGATGCCGATTATTTCCGCCGCATCGAGGCGCTCAACTTCACCATGCTGCATGACGACGGCCACCTGCCGCAAAACCTCAACGATGCCGACATCATCTTGATCGGCATCAGCCGCACGTCAAAGACGCCGACCTCGATTTATCTCGCCAATCGAGGGTTCAAGACTGCCAACGTGCCGCTCGTGGCCGGTGTTCCACTTCCCCCGCAGATCGAGCAGCCGACCAACGCCTTCGTCGTTGCTCTTGTGGCATCCGCCGAGCGCATCTCGCAGGTCCGCCAGAATCGAGTCATCGAGCAGTCGCACAGCCATCTCGAGGGTTATGTGGACCGAGAAGCGATCGCCGCCGAGATCGCCCAGACGCGCCAACTGTGTGCCCGGCACGGCTGGCCGATCATCGACGTGACGCGAAGATCGATCGAGGAGACCGCGGCAGCCATCATCCGCCTCTATCACGACCGCGAGGCGCCGGTGCTTGATACATGAGCGTCTTTCTGCAGGCAGGACGCCCGCCTTTGATTCTCGCCTCCTCGAGCAAGATCCGCGCGCGGATTCTCAAAGCCGCAGGGCTTGCTTTCATCATCGAGCCGCCTGGCCTGGACGAGGGCGTCATGCGCCAGGCGGTGAGTGGGGAACGGGCGCTCGCAGCACATGACGTCGCCGAGGTTCTGGCGCGCGCCAAGGCCGAGGCGGTGAGCGATCTTGCACCCAAGGCCTATGTCATCGGCGCCGATCAGGTGCTCGCCTTCGGCAATCAAATTATGTCGAAGCCCGACAGCATGGAGACGGCGCGAAGGGAGTTGCTCGATTTGAGCGGAAAGTCGCATACGCTGCATACGTCGGTTGCAGTCGCGACGAACGGAGAGACCATCTGGGCGACGACCGAGATCGCGACCCTCACCATGCGCAAGCTCTCGCCTGAGTTCATCGGCCGCTATCTTGCCGCTGCCGGCGAGGAGGTGCTGAACTCGGTCGGGGCCTATCAGATCGAGTCGATCGGCATTCAACTCTTCGACAAGATCGACGGCGATTACTTCGTCATTCTTGGGCTGCCACTTATCCCGCTCCTCGACACGCTTCGGCGCGAGGGCGTCATCGAGGCTTAAGGTGAAACGCGCCTGCGTCATCGGCTGGCCGGTTGAGCATTCGCGCTCACCGATAATCCATCGCTACTGGCTCAAGCTCCATGGGATCGACGGCGCCTATGCGAAGGAGGCCGTACCGCCCGAGGAGGCGAGGGGATTCCTGCGCTCGCTCGGCGAGCACGGCTATGTCGGCGCCAATGTCACGTTGCCGCATAAGGTCGTAGCCCTTGAGGCCGCCGACGTGGTTGACGACGCCGCGCGCGCGATGGGCGCGGCCAACACGCTTTGGCTCGACGCCGAGGGTAAGCTGAACGCGAGCAATACCGACGCTTACGGCTTCATGACCAATCTTATGGAGCAGGCGCCTGAGTGGAACGAGGGACGGCGGCCGGTCGTGGTGCTCGGCGCCGGCGGCGCCGCCCGCGCCGTGCTTTATGGCCTGATCGAGGCCGGCGCGACCAAGGTGCTGCTCGCCAATCGCAGCCGCGCGCGCGCCGAAGATCTCGCTGTCGCCTTTCCGCAGCGTGTCGAAATGGTCGCTTGGGAAGCCCGCGACCGCGCGCTTGCCAATTGTGGACTGCTCGTCAACACGACAAGCCTCGGTATGAGCGGTCAACCACCGCTTGAGCTTGACCTTGGCGTGCTGCCTCCCGATGCGGTCGTCGCCGATATCGTCTATAGCCCGCTCGAGACGCCACTGCTGGCCGAAGCGCGCAAACGCGGGAACATCGCCGTCGACGGGCTTGGCATGCTGCTCTATCAGGCCGTGCCGGGCTTCGAGCGCTGGTTCGGCGTGCGCCCCAAAGTGACGCCAGAGCTGAAAGCCCATGTCGCCGCATCGCTTGGAGGGGCGTGATGCTCGTCATCGGCCTCACCGGCGGGATCGGCATGGGGAAATCGGCGGCGGCGGCGCATTTCGCGCGATCCGGCATCCCCGTGTTCAACGCCGATTCTTGCGTGCATCGTCTCTATGAGGGGGAGGCGGTTCCGCCGATCGAAGCGGCGTTCCCCGGCGTCACGCGGCACGGCAAGGTTGACCGCGCACTCCTTGCCGCGCAGTTGACGGGCAGGCCGGAGCGCCTGAAGGAACTCGAGCGCATTGTTCATCCCATGGTCGTCAGGTGTGAGATCGAGTTCCTCCGAGAGCAAGAGAAGAAGGGCGCGGAGCTTGCCGTGCTGGAAATCCCACTTCTGTTCGAGACCGGCGCCGACAAGCGCGTCGACATCACGGTCGTGCTCAGCGCGCCGCATCATGTGCAGCGCGAGCGCGTGCTGGCGAGACCCGGCATGACGGTGGAGAGGCTCGAACATCTGCTTGCCCGCCAGCTTCCCGATGAAGAAAAGCGCGCGCGGGCCGACTTCGTTGTGGACAGCGGGAGCGGACTTGCGGACATGCATCGTGAGATCGATACACTTATCGAATCGCTTCGAGGCCGACCGGGCCGCGTCATGGAGCGGCTGCGTCACCAACATTCCTGACTAAAGCGAGGCGGAGCGAACCTTTGCGCGAGATCGTGCTCGATACCGAAACGACCGGGCTCGATCCCTTCGACGGCCATCGCATCGTCGAGATCGGCTGCGTCGAGCTGGTCAACTGCATTCCCACGGGGCGGATCTGGCACTACCACGTCAATCCAGAACGCGAGATGCCCTATGCCGCCTTCGAGGTGCATGGGCTCTCTGCCGAGTTTCTGCGCGACAAGCCGCGCTTCGCCGAGCTCGCCGACGAGATGCTCGCCTTCATCGACGGGGCGATGCTGGTCATGCACAACGCAGCTTTCGATTTTGGCTTTCTCAATGCCGAGCTCGACCGGAGCGCGCGTCCCTTGCTGCGTTGGGACTGCGTGGTCGATACGCTGGCGCTTGCCCGGCGCCGTCACCCCGGCGCACCATGCAGCCTTGATGCGCTTTGCAAGCGCTACGGCATCGACCTCTCCGAACGCGACAGGCATGGCGCTCTGCTCGATTGCCGGCTGCTGGCGCGTGTCTACGCCGAGCTTGTTGGCGGTCACCAGGCGCGGCTCGAGTTTGCCGCCAATGGCGGACAGGCCTTGTTGCACACGAGTACACTGCCCGTGAGGGTCAGGCCGCTTCAGCCGCGGCTCACGGCGGCCGAGATCGAAGCGCATCGCGCCTTCGTTGCGACACTCGGCGCCGGCGCGCTCTGGCTGCGCTACTAGCGGCCTAGTTCTTGGCGGCTTGAGCCCCTTCGCCGCGGGTCATGTTCTCGGCGAAAAGTCTGGCGAAATCGATGGGGTCGAGCATCAAAGGCGGGAAGCCGCCGTCGCGCGTCACGTCGGCCAGCACGCGGCGCATGAAGGGAAACAGAAGCGTCGGGCAGTCGATGAACAGAACCGGCTGGAGCAGGTTCTGCGGAATATTGCGTAGGCGGAACAACCCGCCATAAAGCAACTCGACATTGTAGATGACACCCCGGTCGCTGCTGGCATGAACCTCGAGATGCAGGGCTACCTCGAAGGTCTCCTCGGCGCGCGGCTCGGCGTTCACGTTGACGCTGACCTTGAGCTGAGGGTTCTGCCCAGGTCCTTGCAGCGACTGGGGGGCGCCGGGGTTCTCGAACGAGAGGTCCTTGATATATTGGGCAAGAACAGCGAGTTGAGCCTGGCTCGCGGCGCGTGCGCCCCCTGGCGTCGACGCCGTGGCTTGGGCGGGCTCGGCCTCGCGCGACGGCCCATCCCCATTCCCCTTCTTGGGCTGATCCTCGGTTGCCCTCTTCTTGGCCATGCTCATTCCTCGATACGCGCCCCGCGCGCTGGCTAGCATGGAGGCGGGCATGCCGCAATTCCAAGAGGCCAGGCTTGGTTCGACCTAGGGCCTCGTGCAGCAAGAACGAATTAAGGGCAAGGGCGTTTAGGGTTGGCTTAGGGCCGGGGAATGCCTTAAGTTGTGGGCTAAAGGCGCTGGCAGGCAGGTGACATCCTGCATCAACTCAAGGCTCCCGCTGGCAAATCTTCAGGCGCGCACCATATCCGCCTGGAGAGTTCCGCATTGATCGCGGGCTAATCCATTGAACGCGGGTGGCGGCAAGGCATGGGCGAAGCTTTCGACATTTATACGCTTCTCTTTCTCGTCCTCGCGGTCGTGATCTTCATCAGGCTGCGCAACGTGCTTGGTCGCCGCACGGGGAACGAGCGGCCGCCCTACGACCCTTATTCGGCGCAAGAGACGAAGCGGCCTTCTCCACCCGAAACGAATGAGCCCGTCGTGGCGTTGCCGCGCGGTCGCAGCGGCCGCGCAGCGGTGAGCGAGACCTCCGTTCCGTCGCTCGAGGACATCGAAGCCAAGCTCGGCCGGCATGCGCCGAAAGACAGCCCGCTCGGCCAGTCGCTCACTGCATTGATGCGCGCCGATCCGAGCTTCGATCCCGGTCATTTCCTCGACGGCGCCAAGGTGGCCTACGAGGCGATCGTGATGGCCTTCGCCGAAGGCGACGATGCGATGCTGAAGCAGCTGCTCGGCAACGATGTCTATGACGGCTTTGCTCGGGCGATTCGCGAGCGCGAGAGTCGCGGCGAGAAGGTGGAGTCGAACCTGGTCGGCATCGACAAGGCCGACATCATCGAGGCCGAGGTCAAGAACCGCACGGCCTATGTCACGGTGAAGTTCGTGAGCGAGCTGATTTCGGTGACGCGCGATACCGAAGGCGAGGTGGTCGAGGGCGACCCGAAGAAGGTGCGCGAGGTGACCGACATTTGGACCTTCTGCCGCGACATCGCCTCGAAGAATCCGAACTGGAAGCTCGTCGCCACCGAAGCGGCCAATTAGCTTCCGTCCCATAGAATCAGGACATCTTTGTCATCACCCGCGAAAGCGGGTGATCCGGTAGCCATCGTGTTGCGTTGATTTGCCGACTCAGAGGTTACTGGATTGCCCGGTCAAGCCGGGCTGACAGGGTTCCGATTCGATGGGCTCGCGGTCGACTTGCCTCCCCCGATTGCTGATCATCGGCTTTGCTGCCACCATCGCGCTCCTTGGAGGGTGCAACGTGGAGGAGCAGATCACGCTCCGCCCGGTGAGCTTCACGGAGCTTCCCGGTTGGAATGACGATGACCAGGCCGCCGCATTTGGCGCGCTGCTCAAATCCTGCCGCAAGATGAAGAGTGCCGACACGGCGTGCGTCGCGGCACTTGCATTGGGGGATGGCATCGACCAGAAGGCGGCGCGCGACTTCTTCGAGGCGAATTACACGCCCAATGTTGTCGAGGGCGGCGACGCGCCGGGCCTGGTCACAGCCTATTACGAGCCCGAGGTCAAAGGATCGCGCGAGAAGAGCGGCGCGTTCCAGGTCCCGGTCTATGGCAGGCCCCCCGATCTCATCACGATCGTTCCGGAGACCGAGCGCGCGCGCTTCAACGATCGCATCACCGGCTTCCGCGACACACCCGAAGGGCAGGTGCCGTATTACGCGCGCGCCGAGATCAATGGCGGAGCGCTCGCCGGCCGCGGGCTCGAACTTCTCTATCTCGATGATCCCGTCGAGCTGTTCTACATGCAGGTGCAAGGCTCGGGCGTGGTGCGCTTGCCGAACGGCAGCGTGATCCGGCTCACCTACGCCGGCAAGAACGGCTACCCCTACACATCGATCGGCAAACTGCTGGTCGAGCGCGGCGAGATCGCCAAAGGCGCAGCGAACATGGAGGCAGTAAAGGCATGGCTTCACGCCGATCCCGCGCGCGGCCGCGCGCTCATGGAGGAGAACCAGTCCTATGTGTTCTTCGCCGAGCTTGGCAGCGACAGCTCAGCTCCAATAGGCGCCGAAGGCGTTCCGCTGACCCCCGGGCGAAGCCTCGCGGTCGATGCCGCCTATCACAGGCTCGGGCTGCCCGTGTTCGTAACGGCCTCCGATCTTGCCGATGAAACCGGCAAGCCGTTTCGGAGGCTCATGATTGCCCAGGATGTGGGCTCGGCCATTAGGGGACCGGAGCGGGGTGATATCTTCTTCGGCAGCGGCGAGGCGGCCGGCGGCATCGCGGGCGGCGTGGCGCATCCGGCGCGCTTCTTCATTCTGCTGCCGAAGCATTAAGGCGCCTTGCGCTATGCTCTAGGCCATGGGCAAGCGGGGACAGGACCACGAGACCGACGCCGAGCTGTGGGCGAGGGTGGCCGGCAGCGCGCGGCCACTCCACAAGCGGCCGACGGTTCGCAAGGTCGATTTGCCGAAACCAGCACCGAAGCCCGAGACAAAGGAGCGTCCGCCCGCAGTCCAGCCCGCGCTGAAGCCGACCCCGAAGCCTGCGCCAACACCGCGAGGCGAGGCGCTCGACCGCGGAACGGCCCGCAAGCTCGAGCGCGGTCAACTCGCCGTCGAGGCGAGGCTCGATCTGCACGGCATGAAGCAGCGTGAGGCGCATGCGGCGCTGCGGCGCTTCTTGAAATCGGCCCAAGGTAAGGGCTATCGCCACGTGCTGGTCATCACCGGCAAGGGCGTAGTGACGGATACGCGGCGAAGCTTTTATGAGGAGGACGAGCGCGGCGTCTTGCGTCAGGCCGTGCCCCACTGGCTGGCTGCGCCCGACCTCGCCCCAGTCGTGGTCAGCTTCGCGCCAGCGCCTCGGCGCCTCGGCGGCGAAGGCGCGCTTTATGTGCGGCTACGGCGAACCCAACAGTAATGAACCGACCGCACCACAAGAAAGCGGGCCCAATCAGGCAAGTCTAGGCGATGCGCTCGCTGTCTTGATTGGCGAGCGTGACGCCGATGTCGCGGTGCTCGCCCTCGTCGGTCTTATAAACGAGGTCGAAAATGCTGACGGCGGTTCTCAGCCATTTCGCTCGATCATCGAGAGGCCAGACGCCGTTGGCCTTGGGAAGCCGTTCCACAAGTCCCTGAATCAAGAGATCCGTCGAGGCGCTGGCTTCCTCGGCGCCATTCTTTTGGGCGACAAGCAGTTTGGCAGCCAAGCTGTCTCTTTGTTGCCCGCTTGGCATCGTGATTCGGCTCCTTGCGGTCGAAGCGCTCTCATCCGTCTGGCGGGGCTGCTGCGATATAGCAATCGGCATTTCCGAAACGATCGTCGTCATGACGGCTACTCCCCTCGGGCTTTGCTGCCCCCGGTCATCGCAAAGCCAATGGCCACCGATCAAATCTGGTCATCCCCCAATGGTGAAATTCCCACGCCGGGGTCGTGGTTCCCGGCAACAGGCCTATAAAATGAACTTGGAGAGGTCGGCGTTCTTGGCGAGGTCGCCGATATGCTGGCGCACATAGGCCGCGTCGATGACCACCTTCTCGCCGGCCTTGTCGGCGGCGTTGAAGGAGATGTCGTCGAGGATGCGCTCCATCACCGTGAACAAGCGCCGAGCGCCGATATTCTCGACGGCCGTGTTCACCTCGACGCCCACGTCGGCGATGGCGTCGATCGCGTCGGCGGTGAAATCGAGCTCGACGCCTTCGGTCTTCATCAGCGCGACATATTGCTTGATGAGGCAGGCCTTGGGCTCGGTGAGGATGCGGCGGAAATCCTCGCGGGTCAGCGCGCGAAGCTCGACACGGATCGGCAGCCGCCCCTGAAGCTCGGGCAGCAGGTCTGACGGCTTGGCGATGTGGAACGCGCCGGACGCGATGAACAGGATATGGTCGGTCTTCACCGGCCCGTACTTGGTGCCGACGGTGGTGCCTTCAATCAGCGGCAGCAAATCGCGCTGAACGCCTTCGCGTGAGACATCGGCGCCGATGCGCTCGGAGCGCGCGCAAATCTTGTCGATCTCATCGAGAAATACGATGCCGTTATTCTCGACGTTCTTGATCGCTTCCTGCACGATCGCATCGTTGTCGATCAGCTTGTCGCTTTCCTCGCTCATCAGAAGGTCGAACGAGTCGCGCACGGTGACGCGGCGCGGCTTGGTGCGATGGCCGAACGCCTTGCCCAGCATGTCGGAGAGATTGATCATGCCAACCTGGCTGCCTGGCATGCCGGGGATCTCGAAGGAGGGCATGGTCGGCGTGTCGGCGACCTGGATCTCGATCTCCTTGGCGTCGAGCTCGCCGGTGCGGAGCTTCTTGCGGAACGCATCGCGGGTGGAAAGAGCGGCATTGGCGCCGACCAGCGCATCGATGACGCGCTCCTCGGCGTTGAGCTGGGCCTTGGCCTCCACCTCCTTGCGCTTGGAATCGCGCACGAGCGCAAGCCCAGCCTCGAGCAGGTCGCGGATGATCTGATCGACGTCGCGGCCGACATAGCCGACCTCGGTGAATTTGGTGGCCTCGACCTTGAGGAAGGGCGCTCCGGCGAGCTTGGCGAGGCGGCGGGAGATCTCCGTCTTGCCGACGCCGGTCGGGCCGATCATGAGGATATTCTTGGGCAGAACCTCCTCGCGCATCTCGCCGTCGAGTTGCTGGCGGCGCCAGCGGTTGCGCAAGGCGATGGCCACGGCGCGCTTGGCGTCGCGCTGGCCGATGATGTGGCGGTCGAGCTCGGAGACGATCTCGCGGGGAGAAAATGAGGTCATTGGGCGTTGCTAGTCCTACTCTTCACTTACTTAGTGTCATTCCCGCGAAAGCGGGAATCCAGTAATCCCTGTCGCGGTCATCTAGCGGCGCCTCGGTTACTGGATTGCCCGGTCAAGCCGGGCAATGACAAGCGCATCATTTCGTTGCATCGAGGGTTTCGACGACCACCTGATCATTGGTGTAAACGCAGATCTTGGCGGCGATGGCCATGGCCTTGCGCGCAATGTCCTCGGCGCCGAGCTCGGTGTCGAGCAGCGCGCGGGCCGCTGCGAGCGCATACGATCCGCCGGAGCCGATCCCCATCACCGCATCGTCAGGCTCGAGCACATCGCCGGTACCGGTCAGCACGAGACTCTCAGTGGCATCGGCCACGATCATCATCGCCTCGAGCCGGCGGAGATAACGGTCGGTGCGCCAATCCTTGGCGAGCTCGACGCAAGCGCGCTTCAGCTGGTCGGGAAAGCGCTCGAGCTTGGTCTCCAGCCGCTCAAACAAGGTGAAGGCGTCGGCGGTCGAGCCGGCGAAGCCGGCGATGACATTGCCGTTGCCGACGCGGCGCACCTTGCGCGCCGTGCCCTTGATGATGGTCTGGCCGAGCGTAACCTGACCGTCGCCGGCGATCACGACCTTGCCGTCCTTGCGGACGGTCAGAATGGTCGTGCCATGCCACGTGTCGGGGGAGGACTGCGAACTGCTCATGCTGCAATGCGATATCGGCGTGGGAAGGGCCTTAGTCAAGCGTTCTGCTCAATGCGCCGCGGCTCCGCTTGGCCGACCTTACTCGGCCACGCTGGGTTCGCGCTGTGCAACCGCGTCGGGCGTGGTAGGGTTTAGGTCCTGTCGAGGACAATCACTCAAGCGAAGGAGGCGCTTCATGCTGAGGCCGTTAACGCTTCTCGCCTGTTCGATCGCACTTGCCTTCACCATCACCTCCGCCGAGGCAAAGAAGGACAAGGGACCGCTTCCGTGCGGGGACTATGATGGTGTTCCATCGCACAATGATTGCGCGCCGGTCAGCGCGGAGCTCCAGGCCAAATGCCAGAAATGGATCGACAAGGGCAACGCCACGAGCGATCCGGACAAGAAGAGCCTCTACAAGCACAAGTACTTCAAGTGCGTCGGATACAGCTAGGCCGACGCGCGCTCGCCTGGCGGGCAAGACCGACTCTTCAAGGCGGCGAGACGGGCGGCGTGTCCGGCGTGGAGACGCGCGGGGCTGAGCCTTTGAGCCAAGTGTCGACCGGCGGGAGCTTGATCGCGACCACGCGCCATCTCAAGCCCGTCAGCCGCATCAATGCGGTGATCGCCGGAGAATCGGCATCCTTCGGGTCCTTAAGATCGACACGGAACTCGGTGGGCGAGGCGAAGAAGGCATAGGTGATGAAATCGGCGAACGATTTCTGCTCTTGGCGCCGCTTGACCACCTCCTCGCTGTTCAGCACCTTCTCAGGCGTTACCCATTCGTCGACGGCGCTGTCGACAAGGGTGGGAACGAGCAGGGCGGTCAACGCCCCGCCGAACAGCCCGGCGAAACTGTCCTTTCCCACCTCCGCCTGCGCCGCTTCGATGAGGGCGAGCTTGACGTCCGCCTTGAGCCGCTGCCGGACCAGCGGCCAGTCGACCAGACTTTCCAGGGCAGATTTGTCGTCGTTAAGCAGCGCGTGGTCGATCCACCAGAGGGTGAGATAGGGGTAGCCGATATAGGCTGCGACCGCGAGGACGGCGCCGATCAGCCATTTACGCATGGTCTCACTCCGTTCCGGGAGGCCGGAATAGCACTCTTTGGCGGCGGGGCGTATAAGGTCGGCGAAACTCCCAAAGAAGCGAATTGCTAAGGCCCTTGGGCTAGACTGACCGGCATGCAGAAGCGGAGCAAAGATACCGAGACGCGGTCAGCGACCGTCGCGCGCCGGACTAAGGAGACCGCGATCACGGCGAGCGTCGATCTCGACGGGACCGGCGCCTACGAGGTCGCGACCGGGGTTGGGTTCCTCGACCACATGATCGAGCAGCTTGCCAGGCATTCCCTGATCGATATCGCGCTGAAGGCCAAGGGCGATCTCCATATCGACCAGCACCACACGACCGAGGATGCGGGCATCGTGCTCGGCCAGGCCGTGGCCAAGGCGCTCGGCGACAAGAAGGGCATCGCTCGTTACGGCTTCGCCTATCTCCCCATGGACGAGACGCTGACGCGCGTCGCGCTCGACGTCTCGGGGCGGCCTTACCTCGTGTGGAAGGTCGCCTTCACCCGCTCGAAGATCGGCGACATGGATACCGAGCTGTTCCGCGAGTGGTTCCAGGCCTTCGCCCAGCATGCGGGCATCACGCTCCATGTCGAGACGTTCTACGGCGAGAATAGTCACCATATCGCCGAGACCTGCTATAAGGCGCTGGCCCGGGCGCTCAGGCAGGCGATCGCGATCGATGACCGCCAGAGCGGGCGGGTTCCCTCGACCAAGGGCCAGCTTTAGACGCTTGCCCCAATTGCCGGAGTCTTGAAGGGCAGCGTGAGGCGCCGTGACCGTCTATTCCGTCTATGAACCTGCAAGCGAGGCGAGCGACATCGCGCTCCGCGCCGAGAGGCTTCAATTCGTGAAGGAGGGCTTTTCCTGGCCTGCCTTCCTTGTGCCGGCGCTCTGGCTCATCTATTGCCGCATGTGGATCGAGCTTATCCTGTTCATCGTCATCTTCGGCGTGCTGCAATGGGCGCTCGGGCTCGACAAGCCGGGGCATGACGTGCTCGGCTGGATCCTGGTCGCCCTGTTTGCGCTCTTTGCCTTTGAGGCCAACGATCTGCGCGGTGGTGCACTCGAGCGCCGCGGCTACCGGCTGATCGGCGTCGCCGAGGGGCGCGGCCGCACCGACGCCGAGCTCTCCTTCTTCAAGACCTGGCTGCCGCTCCAGAAAACGCAAGCGCGGAGCGAGCGAAGCCCCGAGCGGCAAGCTGAGCGTCAGCGCGACAGCGACACAAAGAGACCCGCCACGCTCGGAGAGGGTGAAGGCGTCATCGGGCTCTTCCCGCAAGCGTGAGCATCATGCACGTCGCCATCATCGATTACGGGTCGGGCAATCTCCACTCGGCCGCCAAGGCATTCGAGCGCGCCGGCCGCGAGAGTGGCTCGCCGTTGGCCGTCGAAGTAACGGCCGAGCCCGACATGGTGTTGTCGGCCGAGCGCATCGTTCTGCCCGGCGTCGGCGCTTTCGCCGATTGCAAACAGGGGCTCGCCAACATTCCCGGCATGATCGATGCGCTCGAGGAGTCGGTGAGGGCGCGCGGCAAACCCTTTCTCGGCATCTGCGTCGGGCTCCAATTGATGGCGAGCCGCGGGCTCGAGCATGGGGTGACGCCGGGCCTCGGCTGGATCGAAGGCGAGGTGAGCGCCATCAGTCCGTCAGACGCCACGCTCAAGATCCCGCATATGGGCTGGAACACGCTTCGCTTAGCGCGCGCGCATGCTCTGTTCGACGGCATCCCGACCGGCGAGGGCGGGCTCAACGCGTATTTCGTGCACTCCTATCACCTCGTGCCGGCCAACCGGGACGTGCTGATCGCGAGCACCGACTATGGCGGCCCGATCACCGCGTTCGTCGCCAAGGACAACATGGCAGGAAGCCAGTTCCACCCCGAGAAGAGCCAGAAGCTCGGGCTTGCACTGATCGCCAATTTCCTGAACTGGAATCCATGATCCTATTTCCCGCCATCGATCTTAAAGACGGGCAGTGCGTGCGGCTCCGCCAGGGCGAGATGGCCCAAGCCACCGTGTTCAACACCGATCCTGTGGCGCAGGCGCGCGCCTTCGAGGAAGCCGGATTCGACTGGCTGCACGTGGTCGACTTGAACGGAGCGTTCGAGGGGAGGCCGGTGAACGCACCGGCCGTCGAGGCGATCCTCGCCTCGGTGCACGTCCCGGTGCAGCTCGGCGGCGGCATCCGCGATCTCGATACGGTCGTCACCTGGCTCGACAAGGGCGTCGACCGCGTGATCCTCGGCACGTCCGCCGTGCGCGATCCCAAGCTCGTGCGCGAGGCGGCGCGCGATTTTCCCGGCTGCATCGTCGTCGGCATCGATGCCCGCGACGGCAAAGTGGCGATCGAAGGCTGGGCCGAAACGAGCGAGATGACCGTGCTCGACCTCGCCCGCCGCTTCGAGGATGCGGGGGTGGCGGCCATCATCCACACCGACATTTCCCGCGACGGAGAGTTGCAAGGTCTCAATCTCGACGGCAGCGTGGAGATCGCGCGCGCGGTGTCGATCCCCGTGATCGCGAGTGGAGGATTTGCCTCGATCGACGACGTGAAGAGACTGATCGAGCCGCGCTATCGGATGCTCGATGGTGCAATCGTCGGCCGCGCGCTTTACGATGGACGGTTCGACGCGCGCGCGGCGCTTCAGCTCATCGCCGCGAGCGGTCTGGCAAAGCACCCGTAATCCATGCGAGCGCGCACGATCTTCGGCATTCTACTGGTCCTAATCGCGCTGGTCGCGTTCGGGCCGGCACTCGTCGCCGTCGGAAGCCAGGAGGTCGCCGAGAAGGTGTTCGGCTGCGAGGTTAATCTCAACTACGTGATCCCCTGTGTGATCGGCGGCAAGGACTACGGGCAAACCTTCTACGATCTCGGCTTTCTGATCTGGTATTCCTATCTATCGCTTCCTGCCGGGGGCGTGCTGTTCGCCATCTGGGCGGTCGCAGCCCTGATCGCCTTTATCGTCAGCCGGCGCCGGCGGACACAGGCTTGAGATTCATGTCGATGCTGAAGATCCGCGTCATACCCTGCCTCGACGTGAAAGAGGGCCGCGTCGTCAAAGGCGTGAGGTTCGTCGATCTGCGCGACGCGGGCGATCCCGTCGAGGCCGCTGCCGCTTATGACGAGGCGGGAGCCGACGAGCTCTGCTTCCTCGACATCACTGCAAGCCACGAGAAGCGCGGCACCATCCTCGACGTGGTGCGGCGTACGGCTGAGCGCTGCTTTATGCCGCTTACCGTCGGCGGTGGAGTCCGGAGCATAGAAG
>DATJZL010000086.1:0-7062 GCA_035499115.1 Methyloceanibacter sp.
CTCTCCGCGGACCTCATCGAGGGTTACGGCGCGGTTCCGGTCGCGCACCCCTGAAGACATGTCGAGCACGCCGAAAAATTCCCTCAAGCGCGGCGCGTCCATGAACAGCCGGCTGGTGAATCGTGCTGCCTGCTCGAGCCGCTGGATCAGCATGCCGGCAAAGCTCATGAACATGACGATGCCGCCGACCGTCGTAGCCCCGCGCGCGAACAGCACGATGCCGAGGATGAGGATCGCGAGCATGGTCAAGGTGGTTGCCGCCTTGGTGAGGGTGGAGACGAGCGCCCACCAGGACAACACCGGGATCTGCGCCCCGAGCAGACGGTCAACCACGTTGCGCAGGCTGCGCACTTCGAGCTCGACGCGGGTGAAGCTCTGCACCAGAGCGACATTGCCGAGCGTGTCCGAGGCGTGCTCGGCGAGGTCAGAATAATAGCGTTCGACCGAGCGTTGCAGGCTCTCGGTCCGGCGCAGCACCCAGACATTCAGCAGGACGAAGATGAGGCAGAGGCTGATTAGAAGCAGCCCCATCTGCCAATTCAAATAGAGCGACATCGGCACCAGCACGAGAATGGAGGCGAGCGCCACCAAGTCCTCGCGGAAGAAGCCGAGCCAAAGTCCCCACAGCGTGTCGGTGCCGCTCAGCATCACCTTCATGAGCCGCCCAGAATGAGTCGCTCCGTGAAAGCTCAGGGGAAGCTCGAGCACGTGCTCGAAGAACTGGGTGAGAATCACCTGACGCTGGCGATGGGCCAGCCGGTCGGCATGAAGCGCGACGAGCGCGCTGCACACGATCATGAACAGCCCGAAGCCGACCCAGGCGCCGACCAGTGGCAGCAGCTTGGTCCAGGAGAGTGCCGAGCCGCCGCCTTGCGCATGGGCGAGTGAATCGATGATCCGGCCGAACAAGACGGGCTCGGCGAACTGCGCGCCGGCGAGCAAGACATTGGCGAAGGCAAGCAGCCAGCCCAGCCTGATCTCTGATCCGAGCAGACCGAGGACGCGGGCATAGAGACGAAGAATGGACATGCGTTTGTGCGTCGCGAGTTCCCGCGACGGGCTTTACATCAAGATGGCTCTCTCTCTCGGGCGGGTGCCTTGGCGACCGTCTCGGGCTTCCGCTCGACGGCGGCGCGATAGCCGAAGCGGTCGATATAAGGCTTCAGCCGGTCGATCACCTTGCGCTTCAGTTTCTCCGGCAACTCGTAGCGCGAGACGCGGTGCTCCTTGCGCTCGCCGATGAAGTCGCGCATAGGCGCCTCGGCGTGGTCGAAGCCCTTGATGTCGAGACGCCGGTAAATGTCGCGCATGGTCGCCACGGGGTCTTTGACGAAGTCCTCGTAGCGAAGCTCGACCAAATGGCCTTCGGGGATCAGATGGCGATCCCCCTCATAGTCCTCGGTCAACCGCGCGAACATGTCGAGCACGTAGTCGTCGAGCCAGGGATCGAGACGGGGCGGATTGTGCAGGCCTTGGGTCGAGTAAAGCGCCCGCCAAAGCTTGACCGTAGAGGGGAATACGTCGAGCGGATTGCGCGCGAGATACACGTAACGCGCGTCGGGAAAAAGCTTGGTGAGGAGCTTGAGCCGCGCAGCGTTGGCCGGTGTCTTCATCACCAGCCGCTTTTCCCCGTGCTTGAGATAGAGCCGGCGATAGAGCCACATATAGGCGTCGGCCCATGTCTTCTTGTCCTTCTCGGACAGGCCCTTGAAATCGAGATAGTCGGTGTCGGCGGGACCGAAACGCGGCCACGCATGGGTGATGTAGGGCGTCCCCGCGCCCAGCATCATCATGGCGAATTCCTCCTCTTGCGGCCGATCGAAACCGACGGGGACGTCGTCCTGGGGGCGCTTCTTCGGCAGGAGCACCTTCATCACTTTGGGCAGCGTGCCCTCGGTCAGAAGGAAGTGGTGCGGGAAGAAGCACTCGAAGGTCGTCGGGTAGGCCAGGTTTGGATCGACGGAGAAGAGATCGTGCAGGAAGGTGGTGCCGGTGCGCCAATGGCCGATGACGAAGATCGGCGAGTTGTCGAGCTTCAAGCTCTCGGCGGCCCGGCGGTATTTCGCCTCGGAGATCCAGTAGAGCACCGAGTTCCACGGCACCCACAGGAACAGCGCCAGCACGTCGGGGGTGCAGTTCAGCGTGAAGGAGTAACGCCCGCGCGCGAACAGCTTCATCAGATCGCCGAAACGCATGCCGTACCAGAAATAGATCAGTCGCCCGCCATAGCGCTCGATGGTGAAGGCCGGCAGGCGTGGCTTGGCGCGGCGGCGCCTGCTCACCTTGCCGGTTTCCTCTTCGGGTACGACCTCGTAATCCGGCACGCGAAACTCCAACTGATCGGCGTCTATAAGGTGTCATGCCCGCGCAAGCGGGCATGATTGGCGAGCAAAATCCGTCGGTGGTTACTAGATTGCCCGGTCAAGCCGGGCAATGACAAACATTAGAAGGCTTGTCAGCCTTGCAGCGCGGCCTTCACGGCGGCTGCCAGCTCCTTCAGATCGAAGGGCTTCTGCAAGAACATGAAGTCCTCGTTCTCGGCGAGGTGCTTGCGGAAGGCGTCCTCCGCATAGCCAGAAATGAAGATGATCTTGAGGTCCGGGCGCTCGCGGCGCAGCGTCTGCATGAGGGTGGGGCCGTCCATCTCCGGCATGATCACGTCGCTCACCACAAGATCGACGTCGCCCTTATGGTTGGCGAAGACTTCAAGCGCTTCGGCGCCGGTCGTCGCCTCGAGCACGTTATAGCCGCGCTGGCCGAGCGCGCGCGCGGCGAAGCTCCTGACCGCATCCTCGTCCTCGACAAGCAGCACCGTGCCATGCCCGGTCAGGTCCTTGGGCTTCTCTATCCTCCGCTCGATCTTGGCTTGCTCGACCTCGTGCGCGCTTTCGATATAACGCGGCAGGTAGACGCGCATGACCGTGCCCCTGCCCTCCTCGCTGTCGGCGAAGATGAAGCCACCGGTCTGCTTGACGATGCCATAGACGGTGGAAAGTCCAAGTCCCGTGCCGCGGCCGATCTCCTTGGTCGAGAAGAACGGCTCGAAGATCTTCTGCATCACTTCGGCACTCATGCCGGTGCCGGTATCGCTCACTTCGATCAGGACATATTCGCCGGGAGGGATGTGCTTCTGGCCGAGCTCGCGCGAGGTCGCCTCATTGATATTGGCGGTGCGGATGAGGAGCTTGCCGCCGTCAGGCATGGCGTCGCGCGCATTGACGGCCAGGTTCACGATCACCTGCTCGAACTGATGCAGGTCCGCCTTGACCGACCAAAGATCGCGCCCGGGCTCGAGCTTGAGCTCGATATTCTCGCCGAGCAGGCGGCCAAGGAGGATCGACAGCTCAGAGAGGACATCGCCGAGCTGGAGAACTTGCGGCCTCAGGGTCTGCTGGCGCGAGAAGGCAAGCAGCTGGCGCACGAGCCCCGCGGCTCGGTTCGCGTTCTGCTTGATATTCATGATGTCCTGGAAGGCGGGATCGGTCGGGCGGTGATTCATCAACAGGAAGTCGGAGAAGCCAATAATCGCCGTCAGCATGTTGTTGAAGTCGTGCGCGATGCCGCCGGCAAGCTGGCCGACCGCCTGCATCTTCTGGCTCTGCGCGATCTGCATCTCGAGAGCGCGCTGCTCGGTCGTGTCGATCGCATAAGCGATGGCGGCTTCGCTCTCGCCTTCGGCCTGCTCGATGGGGCTGAGGTAAATCCTGCCGCTGCGCTCGCCGCCCCCGGCAAAGGCAATGTCGACCGGCTCGATCAGGCCCTGGTGCCCGAGCGCCGCATCGATTGCCCTGCGCAGCGCCTGGTGGCTCTCAGGCTCGACCAGGCTCTCAAGCCGAGCTTTGCCGCTTCCATCGGCGGCGGCATCGCCGAAGAGGCGGACGAAGGCGGCATTGTTGGCGCTGATGAAGCCTTGCGAATCGACCGTGGCGATGGCAATGGGCGCCGAGTGGAACAGGCGCGCGAATCTGAGTTCGGCGGCGCCCGCCTCCTCGGCCTCTCCGGGTCCCCGGGCGAGAACGAGCGCATGAGCAAGCGCGCCCGAGCCTCCACGCGGAAGCCGGTGCAGGACGCGCACCGGCAAGCTCGTGCCGCCAGCTTTGACGAAGTCGAGGTCGAAACGCCGCGTCGCGCCCTGCAGGCTGCCGCGCCCCGCGCGCGAGATGAGTGCGGCGCTGTCCTGCGACATGATCTGGGCGAGCTTGAGCGGGCGGTTGGCAACCTCCGATAGGTCGAGGCCGAGCCACTGGGCAAGCGTGGCGTTCAGATATTCGATACTGCCGTCGGCGTCGGCGGTGAAGAAACCGGCCGGCGCGCTGTCGAGATAGGCGATCGCCGCCTGCACCTTGGCAAAGCTTGCTTCCTCGCGCGCGCGGTCTTGCGTGATCTCGTCGACCTGCCACACGGTGAGCGCGCCTTTGCGGCCCGAGCGTGGGTCTGGCGGCATGGGTTGGACCGAGATGCGGAACCAGCGCGGGGTAACCAAGGCGTCGTCCTCGCCCTCACCCGGCGGCGGCAGGCGGAACTCCTCCTTCAGGGCGCGTCCCTGCTGCGCCGCCCGCGCCAGACGGAAGATCGGCTCGGCAAGATGGGGATTGCCGCCAAAGGCACGATCGGGCGATGGCACGGCGGCTTCAGCATCGAGACCGAGGAGGGAGCGATAGGCCTCGTTGGCGTAGAGCACGCGCCCCGCGCCGTCGGCGATCAGAGCGCCTTGCGGCAGATTATCGACAAAGGCCTTCGTGATATCGTTGCGGCCGTGGCGCTGGCCGAAATAAAGGATGCCGACGGCGCCCGCGAAGAGGCAGAACACGCCGATGACGGCGAGTCCGGCAAGGATCGCGAGAACGAAGGGCTCAGCGATCTCGCGCGACACCATGGCGAGACTGACGGCGGCGATCGCCAATGTAAGAGCGAGCAGAACAACGAGCCCCACGCTCCCGTCGCGCGTTGGCAAGTCCGTGGCGGGCTCTGAATAGCGCATCGGCGCGTCGATATCAGTCATGCGACGGAAAATACCCGATTCGAATCGTCTTCGCCGGACATTGTCACGGAAACGACAGGAGACCCATGCGTCCTAAGGACTCCCGATTCTGTCCGCATTGGCGTGGTTAATGGGCTGTTAGCCCTGAGCAGGTAGGAAGCAAGTGCGATGACTTTCGACACCCTCATCCTCGCCGTAGCCGCCGGCCTGTTTGTGGTGGCTCTGGTCGCCCTCACCGCTTGGGCGTTCAAGACGTTCTTCCCGGGGCGGCGCAACGGGCAAGGCTTTGGCAGGCGGGAAAAGCGGCTCGGGGTGGTGGAGACGGCGAGCGTCGATCAGAAGCGCAAGCTCCTGCTCGTGCGCCGCGACGATGTCGAGCATCTCATCATCGTCGGCGGCCCGGTCGATATGGTGGTCGAGACCGGAATCAAGGGGCGTCCTCATCTCGAACCTCCGCTCGAAGACGTCATCATCGCCCGCAGCGACACCCGCCCCGCCCCAGATTTCAGCCAAAAATAGCGACAACGGCCCTCATTCTTTTCGATTGACTGTGACGCATTTGCCACATGCGGTTTCGCTTGTCGGAGCGCCGAGATTGAGGTAAACAAATGCTTCGAGCTTATGGCGGCCCTTCGGGGCAGGTGGTTGAGGCGACGCCGGTACTTTCGACCGCTTATGCCGTAAGAGCGCCGGCAGTTCCCTGCTAATGGTCCGACACCGACCGGCTTCGGCCGGTCATGTCAGTCCCCCAAACCTCTCCACTCCCCGCCCTCCAGCGGGGAGTTTTTTTATGGCGAGTTCGATCGATGATGCCAGTCCGACTTCGCAGAGCCGCCACGTTTAGCGTGGCCTTCAGTTGGCTGTGCGTGACGGCCAGCCCGCCAAGCGCCGCCGCCGAGGCGATGCCCAAGGACTTCGTCTATCTCGCCGACATCGACCCGACCATCCAGCAAGACATGCGTTATGCCGGCGCCGCGAATTTCACCGGCAACCCGGTCCCCGGCTACGACGGGCGTGAATGCGTGCTGGTGAGGCAGGCCGCCGAGGCCTTGAAGCGGGTCCAAGAGGCCGTGCGCACCAAGGGGCTCTCGCTCAAGGTCTATGACTGCTACCGCCCTGCCCGCGCGGTTGCCTCCTTCGTGGACTGGGCGAAGACGCCGGACGATCCGAAGGCGAAGATGATCTACTACCCCAACCTGGTGAAGTCGGCCTTGTTTCCAGACTATATCGCCACACGCTCAAGTCACTCACGCGGCGCCACAATGGATCTGACCTTGGTCCCCCTGTCGCCGAGTGGCAGCGACGGCGAATCCAACGGGGACACAAACCAAGCCCCTTGTACCGCGCCGCAAGCCAAGAGCGCGCCGGACGGCAGCCTTGCCATGGGCACCACCTTCGACTGCTTCGACCTCAAGTCGCGCACGATCGTTCCAGGGCTCAGCGATGAAGAGCGCGCCAACCGCGAGACTCTGATCGAAGCGATGGCGGCGGAAGGCTTCAAGAATTACCCGAAGGAGTGGTGGCACTTCACGCTTGAAGGTGAGCCCTATCCCGATACGATCTTCGACTTCCCGATCGAACCCCGCATATCCGACGACAAAGGGTGACCAGAAACGCGACCTCCACTCTGATTGAGACGACTGTGCCGGCACGCCTCGACCGGCTTTACTGGGGACGGTTCCATACCCTCATCGTCATCGCGCTCGGGATTACGTGGGTTCTCGACGGACTCGAAGTGACGCTTGCGGGCGCGGTTGCCGGCGCGCTGAAAGAGAGCCCCGTCCTCAAGCTCACCAATGCCGAGGTCGGGCTCGCGAGCAGCTTTTATCTCGCCGGCGCGGTGGCGGGCGCACTCCTGTTCGGCTGGCTTACCGACCGGCTCGGACGCAAGCGCCTCTTCTTCATCACCCTTACCGTCTATCTGGTAGCGACAGCGGCCACCGCCTTCTCATGGAATTTCGCGAGCTTCGCGCTGTTCCGTCTGCTGACCGGGGCCGGGATCGGCGGCGAGTACACGGCGATCGCCTCGACCATTCAGGAATTCGTGCCGGCGCGCTATCGAGGGCACACCGACCTCGTCA
>DATJZL010000087.1:0-2853 GCA_035499115.1 Methyloceanibacter sp.
TGCTTCTCGACCGGCCGATCAAGACGCTCGGCGTGCATGAGCTCCGCATCGCTCTTCACGCCGAGGTCGTGCCGCATGTCACGATCAACGTTGCGCGCTCTTCTGACGAGGCTGAACGCCAGGCAAGAGGCGAATCCGTCACCGCCAAGGCCATGAGTGAGGCGGAGGAAGACGCCGAGGCCGCTAAGCGCGCCGCCGAGGCCCTGTTCGAGGCGGGCGCCGCCCCTGCCGAGGAAGGGGCCGAGGAAGAGGCCGGCGAGAGCGAGGCGGAGTAGGCCTTCCGACCACAAATAGGCTTGTCGGGCCGTGTACCGGGCATCCGCCAGATAGTAGGGCGCAAATCGTGGATGGCCGGGTCAGGTCCGGCCATGACAGCCATCATTTCACTTGTGGGTGCAGCAGCGATGTCCCCGCTGTTCACAGACCTGACATATAGCTACGCGTGGACTTTGGGTTACGGTTGCTCATGAGCACGGCACTGATTCTCCCAAGACCACAGCCGGAAACGCCGGTTTTCCGCGCGCCTCCACATAATCTCGAGGCCGAGCAGGCCCTGCTCGGCGCAATACTCGTCAACAACGAGGCGATCGATCGGGTGTCGAGCTTCCTGAAGCCCACCCATTTCTATGACGCTCTGCATGCGCGCCTCTATGAGGCAACCGCGAAGCTGATCCTTGGCGGCAAGCGGGCGACCCCGATCACTCTCAAGACCTTCTTTCAGGCCGAGGAGCCGGTCGGCGAGCTGACCGTCCCACAATATCTCGGGCGGCTTGCCGCGAACGCCACCACCATCATCAATGCCGAGGATTACGGCCGCACCATCTACGACCTCGCCATCCGCCGTCAGCTCATCGGGATCGGCGAGACGATGGTCAACACCGCTTTCGATTCGCCGATCGACGCCGAGCCCTCGGTGCAGATCGAGAGCGCCGAGCAGCAGCTTTACGAGCTGGCAGAGACCGGCAAATACGGATCGGGGTTCGAGCCGTTCTCGTCCGCTCTGACCGACGCCATCGATATGGCCGCCAACGCCTATCGGCGCGATGGCGGCTTGTCGGGGCTCGCCACGGGCTTCACCGACCTCGATCACCGCATGGGCGGGCTGCAGCCCTCTGACCTTATCATCATCGCCGGACGGCCCTCGATGGGGAAGACGGCCCTTGCGACCAACATCGCCTATCACGTGGCGAAGACCTATCGGCGCGACAGCGAGAACGACAACATCGTCGACGGCGCGGTGGTGGGCTTTTTCTCGCTCGAAATGTCGGCGGAGCAACTTGCGACCCGCATCATCTCGGAGCAGGCATATATTCCGTCAGAGCGCATCCGCCGCGGCCGCATCGATTCCGACGAGTTCGACCGCATCGTTGAAGTCTCTCAAGAGCTGCAGAACCTTCCGCTTTATATCGACCAGACCGGCGGCATCACCGTGGCTCAACTCGCGGCGCGGGCGCGGAGGCTGAAGCGCCAGCGGAGCTTAGGCTTCATCGTGGTCGACTATCTCCAGCTTCTATCAGGCTCATCGAAGCGCGCCGCCGAAGGGCGCGTGCAGGAGGTCTCTGAGATCACCACGGGATTGAAGGCGCTCGCCAAGGAGCTGCATGTGCCTGTGCTTGCGCTCTCCCAGCTTTCGCGCCAAGTCGAGCAGCGCGAGGACAAGCGGCCGCAACTCGCCGATCTACGCGAATCCGGCTCGATCGAGCAGGATGCCGATGTGGTATTGTTCGTTTTCCGCCAGGAATATTATCTCGAGCGAAGTCAACCCCGCGAAAACACCGAAGAGCACCGCAAGTGGCAGGAAGAGATGGACATGGTGACCGGGAAGGCCGAATTGATCATCGGCAAACAGCGGCACGGTCCCACGGGCACGGTGACGCTCCAGTTCACGCCGGAATTCACGCGGTTCGGCAATCTCGCCGCGTCGGAGCGCCTGCCGGAGCGGCGGGAGTGACGGGCGCGAGCCCGATCCCAGGCACATTGCACGACGATATCGAGAATGCGGGAGAGACCGCGATCCTCACCATCGATCTCGACGCGCTCGCCGCCAATTATCGCCGCTTGCGCGAGCTGTCTGCTCCCGCCGAATGCGCCGCCGTGGTCAAGGCCGACGCATACGGTCTCGGCATGGCGCAAGCGGCACCCGCGCTTTGGCGCCAAGGCTGCAGGACCTTCTTCGTGGCGACGCCGGACGAGGCTCGCGCGCTCCGCAAGCTCCTTCCCCAAGCGGTCATCTATGTCCTCGCCGGGCTCATGCCGGGTACGGCTGACATGTTCCGCAAGCACAATCTCCGCCCGGTGCTGAACAGTGCCGAGGAGATCGGGGAATGGGCGAGCTACTCGGCAAGCGCGGGAGAGGCTTTTCCTTGCGCGGTGCATATCGACAGCGGCATGAACCGGCTCGGCCTATCGGCGGCCGAGGTCGAGTCCATCGCCGCCACGCGCGATGTCTGGCCTGCCTTCACGCTTTCGCTGGTGATGAGCCATCTCGCCTGCGCCGATGAGCCGGAGCACCCGAAGAGCGAGACGCAGCGCAAGCTCTTCGACGAGCTCCGTGCGCGTCTACCAAGGGCCTTTGCAAGTCTCGCCAATTCGGCCGGCATCCTCCTCGGGCGCTCCTATCGCTATGACCTGGTGCGGCCGGGCATCGCCCTCTATGGCGGCAAGCCCCAGGCCCGGGGGACCCATGAGTTCTCCCCCGTCGTCCATCTCAAGGGCCGCATCCTGCAGGTGCGCAGCGTCTCCGCCGGTCAGACCGTCGGCTACGGCGCGACGCGAACTTTGACGCGCCCTTCGCGCGTCGCCGTCGTTTCGGTAGGCTATGCCGACGGTTTCTTCCGCTCCCTCTCCACCAAG
>DATJZL010000088.1:0-2132 GCA_035499115.1 Methyloceanibacter sp.
ATCGCAATTCGCCACCGGCCATCCTGCTGCGCGAAAGCTATCGCGAGGGCGACAAGGTGAAGTCGCGCACGCTCGCCAATCTCTCGCATTGGCCGGACGCCAAGATCGATGCCCTGCGGCGCCTCCTCAAGAATGAGGAGCTGGTCTCGCCGGCCGACCGTATCGAGATCGAGCGCGCGGCGCCGCATGGCCATGTCGCCGCCGTCCTTGGCATGGCTCACAAGCTCGGGCTTGATCGACTTTTGCCGGGCAAGCCGAAGCGGCTTTCCAAGCTCGCCCTGGCCCTCATCGTCGCGCGGGTGATCGAGCCCGCGGCCAAGCTCGCAACAGCCCGGCAATTGAGCGCCGAGACGGCCGTCCATTCGCTGGGGGCCGTGCTCGATCTCGGCCATGTCGATGAAGATGAACTCTATGCCGCGCTTGATCTGCTTGGCGCCGCCCAGCCGACCATCGAGGCGGCTCTCGCCAAACGCCATCTCCAAGACGGCGCTCTGGTGCTCTATGATCTCACTTCGAGCTATCTCGAAGGGCGGCATTGCGAGCTGGCTCAGCACGGCTATAGCCGCGATGGACACAAAGACAAACTGCAGATTGTCTTCGGCCTGCTCTGTGCCGCCAACGGCTGCCCGGTGGCGGTCGAGGTCTTCGAAGGCCATACGGGCGATCCAAGCACGCTTGCCCTGCAGGTCACCAAGCTCAAGGAACGCTTCAAGCTGTCGCGCGTCATTCTGGTCGGTGATCGCGGCATGATCACAAATGCGCGCATCGCCGAGGATCTGACGCCGGCCGGGCTCGATTTCGTGACGGCGCTGCGTGCCCCCGCGATCAAGAAGCTGGCCGAAGAGGATGGCCCGCTGCAGCTCTCCTTGTTCGACAGCCGCGACATGGCCGAGATCAGCTCACCCGATTTTCCCGGCGAGCGACTGATCGTTTGCCGTAATCCCGCGCTGGCCGCCGAGCGCACCCGCAAGCGAGAAGAGCTGCTTGCGGCGACGGAGAAAGACCTCATCCGCATCCAGGCCGCCACCACCCGCCCGCGCCGGCCCTTGCGGGGCGAGGACGCCATCGCGCTCAAACTCGGCGCTGTGATCGACCGCCGCAAGATGGCCAAGCACTTCGACCTCGCTGTCACCGAGACCGGCTTCACCTTCACCCGCAAGACGGCAGAGATCGAAGCGGAAGCCGCTCTCGACGGCATCTATGTGTTGCGCACCAATGTCCCGGCTGAAAGTCTCGATGCAAAATCAACCGTGGAAGCCTACAAGAGCCTTGCCCATGTCGAGCGCGCCTTCCGCACCCTCAAGACCGTCGTTCTCGAAGTGCGGCCGATCCATCATCGCCTGGAAGGCCGCGTGCGCGCCCATGTCTTCCTCTGCATGCTCGCCTATTCCATCGTCTGGCATATGCGCCAGGCGCTCGCCCCCATGCTCTTCGACGACCACGACCGCGAGACGGCCATGGCCGCCAGACGCTCTCCCGTCGCCAAGGCCGAAGTCTCCCAAGCCGCCAAGGCCAAAGCGGCAACCAAACGCACCGATGACGGAAAGCCCGTGCATAGCTTTAGGACCCTGCTCCAGGACCTCGCCACGCTCACCCGCAACATCGTGCGCATCGGCGGCGACACACCAACGCCAATCCTCGCCAGACCGACCCCCATCCAGCAAAAGGTCTTCAACCTCCTCGCCGTACCCCTCACCTCATAGTGTAGGCAGACAAAACCACCCAAAACGCCGCAAATCAACGACGGCTCAACGCCTTGCGCCAAAAATCTATAGGAAGTTCCGCTTAGGCCCGGGGTAAACCTCGATCGCCGAGTCCGAAAGATCGACGATCCAGACCTCGGGGACGCCGAACCTGGCGTAGAGGGGAAGCTTCGTCTTCCGGTCGTGGTCGAGCGAGCTGTCCGAGACTTCGACGACGAGCAGCGCGTCGGACGCGCCGGGATGGGAGGCGGCATATGCGTCGGGACGCGGCCGCAAGGCAACGAAATCCGGCTGGGGCTCGTTATAGGCGTCGAGACGCAAGGGATTCTGGACGCTAACCAGGACCACGCCGTCCGCGACAGCGCGAGCGAAGCGCTTCTCGAGCCTTCTCGTGACGGCGGCGTGCGGACTGCCGATCGGATTCATGTC
>DATJZL010000089.1:0-3886 GCA_035499115.1 Methyloceanibacter sp.
GGGCGGCACCGCGGCGACTCCGCGCTACCGCCTCGACATCGCCGTCAAGGAGCACGTGACGGATCAGCTCGTGCAGATCACCGGCGACGCGACCGGCCAAGTTTACGAGCTCAATGCGACATACAAGCTGGTCAACGTCGCCAACGGTCAGATCATGCTGACCGGCACGGCCGTCTCGCGGGCGCCGTATAATCGCTTCCAGGAAATCTTCTCCAATGTGCGCGCGCGTTACGACGCGGAGAACCGCGCGGCGAGCACTGTCGCCGACAGCATCAGGACGAGAATCGCCGCCTATCTCGCCACCACGGCCTAGGCCGTCGCTATCATTGCCCGGCTCGACCGGGCAATCTAGTAAACTCGGCGATCGCAAATAACTTAAGATCAGTTGTTACTGGATGCCCGCCTTCGCGGGCATGACAACGCAAACGACCATGGTCGCTCATAAATCATCAGCCGTCGCGAGTTTCCTCCGGTCGCCCGAGCCATCTTGCCGGGCGGTGCTGCTTTACGGTCCCGACGCAGGCCTCGTCGCCGAGCGCGCGAACGCGCTTGCCGCGACGTTCGCGCGCCGCGTAAAGGGCAATGCTGAGATCATTCGCCTCGACGATCGCGATCTCGCCGAGGACCCCGCGCGACTCGAGGTCGAGCTTCGCACGCGGCCGATGTTCGCCGTGAGCCAAGTGGTCCGGGTCACGGCCGGAGCGAGACTCGACGTGCCGGGCCTGAAGGCTCTGCTCGCATCGCCCTTCGACAATGCGCTCATCGTCGAAGCCGGCAATCTTCGTCCCGATTCGGCCTTGCGCAAACTGTTCGAGAAAGACAGGCAGGCGGCGGCGCTTCCCTGCTATGGCGACGAGCGCAGCCTTGCCTCGCTCATCGACGCCGAGCTCGCCGAGGCCGGCCTTCGCATCGATGGCGAGACGCGGCGCTATCTGATGACGCGGCTCGGCGCCGACCAGGCGCTCTCCCGCTCTGAGGTGGTCAAGCTCGCGCTCTATGCGAAGGGAGGAACCGAAATCACCCATGACGACATCGAGGCGATTGTCGGCGATGCGGCTGAGACCGCGCTCGAGACCTTCGTCTACGCCGCGAGCAGCGGCGATCCGGCCGCGGTGCTCCGCGAGCTCCAGCGTCTCGCTTCCTCCGGCACCGAAGCCCAGGCGGCGCTGATCGCTCTCGCCCGCCACTTCACCCAATTGCACAAAGTCGCATCTGCGACCGCCAGTGGGCAGCGAATCGATGAGGCGTTGCGATCGCTCAGGCCTCCGCCGCGTCCTAAGAGTCGTGAGGACCTCTTCCTCGCCCATTGCCGCAGGCTCGGCGCTCACCGGCTTGCGCATCTTCTTCCGCTGATCCAGGAGACGATCAGGCGCACGCGCCGTTCGCCCGAGCTCGAAGGCGCTTTCACCGAGCGGCTCCTGCTCGCTCTGACGTCGAAGATTTGACGCGCCGGCCAGCCGTTATATGCAATGCTGAAACAAATCGAGGTCGCCGATGGATCAGCGCAACAGCGGGCCCGAGCTCCGCAACAAGCTCTTCATGCTGCTCAAAGAGCGTGCCTTCAGGCGCGGCAAGGTCGTGCTCGCCTCCGGCCGCGAGAGCGATTTCTATTTCGACATGAAGCCGGCGATGCTCGATCCGGACGGAGCGGCGCTGCTCTCTGATCTGATCCTGCAAGAGCTGGATGGCGTCGACGCGGAGTGCGTCGGCGGCATCGAGATGGGCGCCGTGCCCTTGATCGCGCCGGTGGCGATGAAGAGCCCCGAATACGGGCGGCACCTTCAAGGCTTCTTCGTGCGCAAGGCGGTCAAGGACCACGGCACCAAGAAGCGCGTCGATGGCACCGACATCACTGGCAAATCCGTGGTGATCCTCGAGGACGTCACCACCACGGGCGGGTCGGCGATGGACGCGGTGAAGGCCGTCACCGAAGCAGGCGCCAAGGTGGCGCTCGTGCTGTCGATCCTCGACCGGGGCGAGGGGGCTGCCGACCTCTATGCGACCGCGGGCATCCCGTTCAAATCGCTGTTCCGCGCCGAGGAGTTTCTGCGCTCCTAACGTCCGGGCTTGCGGAGCAGGCGGTGGCGGAGGTCCTCGAGCTGGTCGAGGCTCGTATAGCGAATCCTGAGCTCGCCCTTCTCGCCCTTGCCCTGGCGCTTGATCTCGACGCCAAGGCCGAGCGCCTCGCTCAGCTCGAGCTCGGCGGCTTTGGTGTCGGCGTCCTTGCGCGGCTTGTCACGCTGCGGTTTCTCTGCGCCCTCGCCTTTAACCAATGCCTCAATTTGGCGCACCGTTAACCCTTCGTTAACTATACGGGCGGCAAGCGCTGAGGCATCGGGGCGACCGATCAAGGCACGGGCATGGCCCGCGCTCAGAGCGCCGGTGCGGACCAGCTCCTGCACGTCCTCGGGCAGTTTCAGAAGGCGTAGCGTATTGGCGAGGTGGCTGCGGCTCTTGCCGATGACCTTGGCGAGGTCCTCTTGCGTGTAACCGTGGCCGTCCATGAGCAGCTTATAGCCCTCGCCCTCCTCGATCGCGTTCAGATCCTCGCGCTGAACGTTCTCGATGATGGCGATCTCGACCGCCTCCTGGTCGGAGAGCGTGCGGACGATCACCGGCACTTCGTGCAGGGCGGCGAGCTGAGCGGCCCGCCAGCGCCGCTCGCCGGCGACGATCTCGAAGGACTCCGCGTCCACGGACGACGGCCTGACCACGAGCGGCTGCACCAGCCCGCGCTCGCGGATCGAGCCGGCAAGCTCCTCGAGCTGGGCCTCGGCGAAATTCCGCCGCGGATTGAACCGGCCTGGCTTGAGCGAAGCGAGCGGAACGTTGCGGTGCTCGACGCCGGCGACGTCCTCGAACTGCCCGCCGATGAGCGAGGCCAGCCCTCTGCCAAGTCTTGCCTTCTGCGTGCCGACCGCCATGGCAGTCTCCTTCCCGTTTATTCGCCGATAAATGATCATGCCGCCCGAATCCGCCGCTCGCGCTCGATCACTTCCGAGGCGAGCCTGATATAGGCCTGGCTGCCGGAGCAGCGATAATCGTAGAGCAGCACGGGCTTGCCGTGCGACGGCGACTCGGCGACCCGCACATTCCGCGGGATGATAGTCGCATAGACCTTGTCGCCAAGGACACGGCGCACGTCGGCGACCACCTGGTCTGAAAGGCTTGTGCGCTGGTCGTACATGGTGAGCACCACGCCGTGGATCTGGAGCTTCGGGTTGAGGCGGACCCTGATCTCCTCGACGGTGCTGAGAAGCTGGGCGAGACCTTCGAGGGCGAAGAACTCGCATTGCAGCGGCACGAGCACGGCGTCGGCAGCGGCGAGGGCGTTCACGGTGAGGAGATTGAGCGAGGGTGGGCAGTCGATGAGAACATAGGATGTGGACTCGTCGGGAGTCTCGGCCGCGCCCATCGCGGCAAGGCAGTCGCGCAGGCGATAATGCTTGCCGCTCGATGAAGCCGCCTCGCGCTCGAAGGCCATCAGGTCGATGGTGGCGGGGACGATCGAGAGCCGCGGAACGTGGGTGGCGACGCGCGCTTCGGCGATGGTCGCGGAGCCGCTCAAGACGTCGAAGGTCGACAGCGGGCGCTGATCCACGCCGAGCCCAGTGCTGGCATTTCCCTGCGGATCGAGATCGATGATGAGAACGCGCTCGCCGACGGCAGCGAGCGCCGTGCCGAGATTGATGGCGGTGGTGGTCTTGCCGACGCCGCCTTTCTGGTTGGCGATCGCGAGGATGCGCGGGCGCGGCCCCGGTTCGGTAAGCGCGCTCGGCCGATCAAAGGGCACGACATCGGCGCTTGGTTGCGGCTCGGCTGGCGCGGCGGCCTGGGGGATGGCTTCGGAAGTCGCTTCGGGGGCGTTGTGCGTGTCAGTCATTTC
>DATJZL010000090.1:0-6218 GCA_035499115.1 Methyloceanibacter sp.
ACGAATCCCTTCGAGTTTCTGCAGCAAGTGCGCACCGAGGTGTCCAAGGTCACTTGGCCCACGCGCCGGGAGACCGTGATCACCACGATCATGGTCATTGCGATGTCGATTGCTGCCGCGCTGTTTTTCCTCGCCGCGGACTGGGTGCTGAGCAACATCGTCACCCTCGTTCTCGGCTGGGGCCGCTAGGAGGTCCGTCGAAGCCCATGACCATGCGTTGGTACATCGTGCACGCCTATTCGAACTTCGAGCGGAAGGTCGCCGAGTCGATCAAGGAGCGCGCGGCCGCGGCCGGGCTCGCCGATCAGTTCGCCGAGGTGCTCGTACCCATGGAAGAGGTCGTGGAGATGCGCCGCGGCCGGAAGGTGAGCTCCGAGCGGAAGTTCTTTCCGGGCTACGTGCTGGTGAAGATGGAGCTGAACGATCAGACCTATCACCTGATCAAGGCGACGCCGAAAGTCACCGGCTTTCTCGGCACCGAGAACAAGCCCATCCCGATCACCGAGGAGGAGGCAGGCCGCATCCTCCAGCAGGTGCAGGAGGGCGTCGAGCGGCCGAAGCCGTCGGTCACGTTCGAGATCGGCGAACAGGTGCGCGTTGCCGACGGTCCGTTCGCCTCGTTCAACGGTCTCGTCGAGGAAGTCGACGAGGAGCGGGCGAGGCTCAAGGTGGCGGTGTCGATCTTCGGCAGGGCGACCCCGGTCGAGCTCGAATACGCGCAGGTCGAGAAGCTTTAAGCGAAGCGTTGGTGAGCGGGAATACCCGCGGGAAGCATAGGGATGGCGAAGAAGATCGAAGGTTACATCAAGCTGCAGGTGCCGGCGGGGCAGGCGAACCCATCGCCGCCGATCGGACCTGCGCTCGGCCAGCGCGGCGTGAACATTCCCGAGTTCTGCAAGCAGTTCAACGCGGCGACGCAGAAGCTCGAGCCGGGATCGCCGATTCCGACAGTGATCACCGTCTATGCCGACCGCTCGTTCACATTCGAGATGCGGACGCCGCCGGCGTCCTATCTCCTGAAGAAGGCGGCGAAGATCACCAAGGGATCGACCGCGCCGGGGAGAACCGGGGCAGGGAGCGTGACCCAGGCCCAGCTGCGCGAGATCGCCGAGGTCAAGATGAAGGATTTGAACGCCAATTCCGTCGAGCAAGCGATGAAGATCATCGCCGGCTCTGCCCGCTCGATGGGTCTTGAGGTGCAGGAGTAGACCATGAGCAAACCCGGCAAGAGGTTTCGGGCCGCCGCTGAGAAGAGCGATCGCGAGACGCTTTATTCGCTCGAGGATGCGGTGAAGCTCGTCAAGGAAGGCGCCAAGGCGAAGTTCGACGAAACCATCGAGATCGCCATGAATCTCGGCGTCGATCCGCGTCACGCCGACCAGATGGTGCGCGGCGTCTGCGCGCTGCCGCACGGCTCGGGGCGCAAGCTCCGCGTCGGCGTGTTCGCCAAGGGCGCCAAGGCCGAGGAGGCCAAGAAGGCCGGAGCGGATGTGGTCGGCGCCGAGGATCTCGTGGAGCAGGTGCAGAAAGGCGTGATCGAGTTCGATCGCTGCATCGCCACTCCAGACATGATGCCGCTCGTCGGCAGGCTCGGTAAGGTGCTCGGACCGCGCGGCCTGATGCCGAACCCCAAGGTCGGCACTGTCACCGCCGATATCGGGCCGGCGGTGCGTGCGGCCAAAGGTGGCGCCGTCGAGTTCCGCGTCGAAAAGGCGGGACTAATTCATGCCGGCGTCGGCAAGGCATCCTTCAGCGAGACGGCGCTCATCGAGAATATCCGCGCCTTCGCCGATGCAGTGATGAAGGCTAAGCCGTCAGGCGCCAAGGGCACGTTCTTGAAGCGGGTCGCAGTCACATCGACCATGGGCCCCGGCGTCAAGATCGAGCCTACGAGCCTCACCGGAGGCGCGAGTTACGCGAGTTAGAAGAGTTTCGGGTCCGAGTTTTCGGGCCCGAAGGATCGCTTCGATGAGAGGCGATCCAAACCTGTCCGAGATTGCAGGTGCGGGTTTCCCGCTTAAGCCACTAGGGCCTGCATGAGACGGGAGACGAACGGTTCGATGGTAGCGGCAGACCCGCAACCTGGAGATCGGTTTGACCCTCGTAGTTGGCTCTCGCGCGATTGAAGCGCATGGGCGGACAGGCAGCAGAGCGTCGCTCGAAGGAGCGGGGCGGTCCATTGCCTGGTCCACCCGTCTCGTCTTGCGACAGTGACGTGGCTTGTGGCCTGAAGGTTTCGCTTCAGGTCCAAACAGACGGAGTGAGCAGTGGAAAGAACGGAGAAGCGCGAAGTCGTGACGGCGCTTCATGACGTCCTCGCCAAAACCGGCGTGGTCGTCGTCGCTCACTATGCGGGCCTGACCGTCGGCGCCATGACCAAACTGCGCAGCGAGATGAGAAGCGCTGGCGGACAGGTCAAGGTGGCGAAGAACAGGCTCGTGAAACTCGCGCTCGAAGGCACCGACGCCAAGGGGATCGCGGACTTGCTGACGGGGCCGACCTGCCTCGCCTTCTCCGCAGACCCGGTGGCGGCACCGAAGATCGCCGTCAAATTCGCCAAGGCGAACGAGAAGTTCGTGATCCTTGGCGGAGCGATGGGGAGCACGGTGCTCGATGCCAAGGGCGTGAACTCGCTTGCCGATCTGCCTTCGCTCGACGAGCTCAGAGGCAAGCTGATCGGTCTCCTTCAGGCGCCGGCGAGCAAGATCGCCCGCACGCTGAATGAGCCCGGCGCTCAGCTCGCCCGCGTGTTCGGAGCCTACGGCAACAAGGAAGCGGCGTGAGCCCTGCAAAGCTAACATCAGAGTCAAACCTACGAGGATAAGTGAATGGCAGACTTGCAGAAAATAGTGGATACCCTCTCGACGCTCACGGTGCTCGAGGCGGCCGAGCTCGCGAAGATGCTCGAGGAGAAGTGGGGCGTTTCGGCCGCGGCTCCCGTGGCCATGATGGCCGCAGCCGGCGCCGCGGCGGCGCCCGTCGAGGAGAAGACCGAGTTCACCGTCGTTCTCACCGCGGCCGGAGCGCAGAAAATCAACGTTATCAAAGAGGTACGTGCGATCACCAGCCTCGGCCTGAAGGAGGCCAAGGATCTCGTCGAGGGCGCGCCAAAGCCGGTGAAGGAAGGCGTGACCAAGGACGAGGCGGACAAGATCAAGAAGCAGCTCGAGGCGGCTGGAGCCACCGTCGAGTTGAAGTAAGGATGGGTTGAAAGGAGCCCGGGCGACCCCCATATTGCAAGGTTCGCCCGGGCCCCCACACCCACAAAATTTGTATCAGACGTTTCGCCTGAGCTTCCGCTTGCTTGACCCGCGGAATCTCCGGCGAGCCGTCGCGACGAGCCCCGAAAAGGGGCCACGAGCCTAAGAGGACCATAAATGACGCAGCAGACGCAGCAGACGACGAACGGTCATAAGCGCTTGCGGAAGATGTTCGGCCGAATTCACGAAGTGGCCGAGATGCCGAACCTCATCGAGGTTCAGAAACAGTCATACGATCAATTCCTGATGGTTGAGGAGCCCGTGGGCGGGCGCCTGGACGAGGGACTCCAGGCCGTGTTTCGCTCGGTGTTCCCGATCCGCGATTTCGGCGAGCGCGCTCAGCTTGAGTTCGTCCGCTATGCCTTCGAGCCGCCGAAATACGACGTCGATGAGTGCCAGCAGCGCGGCATGACCTTCGCCGCCCCGCTCAAGGTGACGCTCCGTCTCATCGTGTTCGATGTGAACGAGGAGACCGGCGCACGCTCGGTCAAGGACATCAAGGAGCAGGACGTCTATATGGGCGACATGCCGCTCATGACGTCGAACGGCACCTTCGTCATCAACGGCACCGAACGCGTCATCGTCTCGCAGATGCACCGGTCGCCGGGCGTGTTCTTCGACCACGACCGCGGCAAGACGCATTCCTCCGGCAAGCTTCTGTTCGCTGCCCGCATCATTCCCTATCGCGGCTCCTGGCTCGACTTCGAGTTCGACGCCAAGGACATCGTCTATGTGCGTATCGACCGGCGCCGCAAGCTGCCGGTGACGACGCTGCTCTACGGGCTTGGCCTGGACGACGAGGAGATTCTCGCGACCTTCTACGACCGCATTCCGCTCAAGGCGACCAAGGAGGGATGGCGCATGCCGTTCCGTCCCGATCGCATGCGCGGCATCAAGCCGACCAGCGATCTGATCGATGCCAAGACCGGCAAGGTCGCGATCGAGGCGGGTCGCAAGGTCACCGCACGTCTTGCCAAGAAGCTCGCCGATGAGGGCCTGAAAGAGCTCCTCGTCAGCGACGCTGATCTGCACGGCCGCTACCTCGCCCAGGACATCGTCAACATGGAGACGGGCGAGATCTACGGCGAGGCGGGCGAGGAGCTCGACGCCAAGCTGATCGGAACGCTGAGGGAGCTCGGCCTCAAGGAGGTTCCGATTCTCGACATCGACCATGTCAATGTCGGCGCCTTCATCCGCAACACGCTCGCCATCGACAAGAACTCCAACACCGAAGAGGCTCTGCTCGACATCTACCGGGTGATGCGTCCGGGCGAGCCGCCGACGCCCGAGGCCGCTCAGACTCTGTTCAAGGGCATCTTCTTCGACGCCGAGCGCTACGACCTTTCGGCGGTGGGCCGGGTCAAGATGAACATGCGTCTCGACCTCGATGCGCCGGACACGGTGCGCACGCTGCGCAAGGAAGACATCCTCGCGGTGATCAAGACCCTCGTCGATCTGCGCGACGGCAAGGGCGAGATCGACGACATCGACCATCTCGGCAATCGCCGGGTGCGCTCGGTGGGTGAGCTGATGGAGAACCAGTACCGCGTCGGTCTCTTGCGCATGGAACGCGCCATCAAGGAGCGCATGAGCTCTGTCGATATCGACACGGTGATGCCGCAGGACCTGATCAACGCGAAGCCGGCGGCTGCCGCGGTACGCGAGTTCTTCGGTTCGTCCCAGCTCAGCCAGTTCATGGACCAGACCAACCCGCTATCCGAGATCACGCACAAGCGGCGTCTGTCGGCGCTTGGGCCCGGCGGCCTCACGCGCGAGCGTGCCGGCTTCGAGGTGCGCGACGTGCATCCGACCCATTATGGTCGCATCTGCCCGATCGAGACGCCCGAGGGACCGAATATCGGTCTCATCAACTCGCTCGCCACCTATGCGCGGGTCAACAAATACGGCTTCATCGAGAGCCCGTACCGGCGCGTGGTGAAGGGCAAGGTCACCGACGAGGTGGTCTATCTCTCGGCCATGGAGGAGGCGCGCTACATCATCGCGCAGGCCAACGCCAAGCTGAATCCGAACGGCACGTTCGCCGAGGACATGGTGGTGTGCCGCCATGCCGGTGACGTTGAGCTTGAGCCGCCGGAGAAGGTCGATCTGATCGACGTGTCGCCGAAGCAGCTCGTGTCGGTCGCGGCCGCGCTCATTCCGTTCCTCGAGAACGACGACGCCAACCGCGCTCTGATGGGCTCGAACATGCAGCGTCAGGCCGTGCCGCTCATCACGGCCGAGGCGCCGCTGGTCGGCACCGGCATGGAAGAGGTGGTGGCCCGGGATTCGGGCGCCGCCATCGGCGCGCGCCGTACCGGCGTGGTCGACCAGGTCGATGCTACCCGCATCGTCATCCGCGCGACCGAGGAGACCGATCCGTCGAAATCGGGCGTCGACATCTACAACTTGCGCAAGTTCCAGCGCTCGAACCAGAACACCTGCATCAACCAGCGGCCTCTGGTGCGCGTGGGCGATGCGGTGAAAGCGGGCGACATCATCGCCGACGGTCCGTCGACCGATCTCGGCGAGCTTGCGCTCGGGCGTAACGTGCTCGTCGCCTTCATGCCGTGGATGGGATACAACTTCGAGGACTCGATCCTCATCTCCGAGCGCGTCGTGCGTGACGACGTGTTCACCTCGATCCATATCGAGGAGTTCGAGGTGATGGCCCGCGATACCAAGCTCGGGCCGGAGGAGATCACTCGCGACATTCCCAACGTCTCGGAGGAGGCGCTCAAGAATCTCGACGAGGCCGGTATCGTCTATATCGGCGCCGAGGTGAACCCCGGCGACATCCTCGTAGGCAAGATCACGCCGAAGGGCGAGAGCCCGATGACGCCCGAGGAGAAGCTGCTCCGTGCCATCTTCGGCGAGAAGGCTTCCGACGTGCGCGATACCTCGCTCAAGCTGCCGCCCGGCGTATCGGGCACGGTGGTCGAGGTGCGCGTGTTCAACCGC
>DATJZL010000091.1:0-3710 GCA_035499115.1 Methyloceanibacter sp.
GCTTCTGAAGGGCGGTGGACAAGAGAGGCGAAGGCGCGCCGGCACCGAGAACGTCCCCGGTATCGTCGGCTTCGGCGTCGCTGCTGAGCTTGCGGGCGCCGATCTTGCCAACGCTGATGCGATCAGAGGCTTGCGGAATCGATTAGAGGCTGGCGCTCTCGCCATCGCTCCCGATGCGGTGATCGTCTCGGGCGGGGCCGATCGGCTTCCGAACACGAGCTGCATCGCCGTCCCCGGAGCCAAGGCCGAGACGCTGGTGATCGGGCTCGATCTCGAAGGCGTCGCAGTGAGCGCTGGTTCGGCGTGCTCTTCAGGCAAGGTCGAGGCCTCGCATGTGCTGCGCGCGATGGGCCTGCCCCCGGACCTTGCCCAAGGCGCGATCCGCGTGAGCCTTGGCATCGGCACGTCGAGTCACGATATCGAAAGGTTCCTCGGCGCTTTTGGGGAGTTGATCAAGCGGCTCAAGCAGAGCCCGAAGGCGGCGGCTTAAATCGCGGCCTTGGCAAGGATTTGGAGCTGAGCAATGCCGGCAGTACAAGAGACAGTCGCCCGCGTCCGCGAGATCGACGTCGACAAATATAAATACGGCTTCACCACCGATATCGAGTCGGTGCGGGCCCCCAAGGGCCTGAACGAGGAGACCGTTCGCTTCATTTCGGCCAAGAAGGGCGAGCCCGACTGGCTGCTCGCTTGGCGGCTCGAGGCGTACCGCCGCTGGCTGACCATGCAGGAGCCAACCTGGGCGAACGTCGTCCACCCCAGAATCGACTTCCAGGACCTCTATTACTATTCCGCCCCAAAGAGCACCGCGGGGCCTAAGAGCCTATCCGAGGTCGATCCAGAGCTGCTCGAGACCTATGCCAAGCTCGGCATCCCGTTGAAGGAGCAGGCGGTGCTCGCCGGCGTCGAGGGGGCGCGTGTCGAAGGTCGCGTGGCGGTCGATGCGGTGTTCGACTCTGTCTCGGTCGTCACCACTTTCAAGGAGGAGCTGGCCAAGGCGGGCGTCATCTTCTCTTCGATCTCCGAGGCGGTGAAGTCTCATCCCGAGCTCGTGAAGAAATATCTCGGCTCGGTCGTGCCCATCACCGACAATTTCTATGCGACGCTGAACTCAGCGGTGTTCTCCGACGGCTCCTTTGTTTATGTGCCGCCCGGCGTGCGCTGCCCGATGGAGCTGTCGACCTATTTCCGTATCAATGCCGAGAACACGGGTCAGTTCGAGCGCACTCTGATCATCGCCGACAAGGGCGCTTACGTTAGCTATCTCGAAGGCTGCACCGCGCCCATGCGGGATCAGAACCAGTTGCATGCGGCCGTGGTCGAGCTCGTCGCTCTCGACGATGCCGAGATCAAATATTCGACGGTGCAGAACTGGTACCCTGGCGATAAGCACGGCAAGGGCGGCATCTACAATTTCGTCACCAAGCGTGGCGATTGCCGCGGGCCCCGCTCCAAGATCTCCTGGACCCAGGTCGAGACCGGCTCGGCGATCACTTGGAAATATCCCTCCTGCATCCTGCGCGGCGACGGCTCGCGCGGCGAGTTCTACTCGATCGCCATCTCCAACGGCTATCAGCAGGTGGATTCAGGCACCAAGATGATCCATCTCGGCCGCGATACGTCGAGCCGCATCATCTCCAAGGGCATCGCCGCGGGACACTCCAACAATACTTATCGCGGGCTCGTCTCGGCGCATCGCCGCGCGGCCAACGCGCGGAACTTCACCAATTGCGATTCGCTGCTGATCGGCTCCAAATGCGGCGCGCACACCGTGCCCTATATCGAGGCGAAGAACGCTTCCGCCACGTTCGAGCACGAGGCGACCACCTCGAAGATCTCCGACGACCAGCTGTTCTATTGTCTGTCGCGTGGGCTCTCGCCCGAGGAGGCCGTGGCGCTGATCGTCAACGGCTTCGTACGCGACGTGCTTCAGCATCTTCCTATGGAGTTCATGGCCGAGACGCAGAAGCTCATCGGCATCAGCCTGGAAGGCAGCGTCGGGTAGAGAAAATCGTCATGCTTGAGATCAAGAACCTTCACGTCAATGTCGATGGCCGCGAGATCCTGAAGGGTCTCGACCTTACGCTGCCTGCTGGCGAGGTGCATGCCATCATGGGCCCTAACGGTTCGGGCAAGTCGACGCTCGCTTACGTGCTCGCCGGCAAGAACGACTACGAGGTCACGGCCGGCTCGATCACCTGGAACGGCCAGGACCTGCTCGCCATGGAGCCGTCGGAGCGCGCCGCCGCCGGCGTGTTCCTCGCTTTCCAATATCCGATGGAGATCCCGGGCGTCGCCACCATGACCTTCTTGCGCGCGGCGGTGAACGCGGTGCGCAAGGCGCGCGGAGAGGCCGAGCTGTCAACTCCCGATCTGCTCAGGCTCGTGCGTGCGAAGGCTAAGCTCTTGAAGATCGATCCCGACATGCTGAAACGGCCGCTCAATGTCGGCTTCTCCGGCGGCGAGAAGAAGCGGAACGAGATTCTGCAGATGGCGCTGCTCGAGCCTTCGCTCTGCGTGCTCGACGAGACGGATTCGGGCCTCGACATCGACGCGCTCCGCATCGTCGCCGAAGGCGTCAACGCGCTCCGCTCCAAGGAGCGCTCGATGCTCGTCATCACCCATTATCAGCGGCTCTTGAACTATATCGTGCCTGATCGCGTGCATGTGCTCTCGGACGGCCGCGTGGCGCGCTCTGGCGGCCCTGAGCTTGCCCTTGAGCTTGAGCAGTCGGGCTACGCCGAGTTCGGCGGCAAGGCTGCTTAGAGCATGGGCCGGAAAAGTGGGAACCGTTTTTCCGACGAGATCATGCGCGAAGGAGGTTAGAAAGGCACGCGATGGAGTTGCCGGTCCAGCAGTTCCGCACCAAGGCCGAGCAGGCTTATCTCGACATGTTCGAGTCGGCCCGCGCTGGACTTCCCGGCGCGCGCAATCCTTTCGTCGCGGCCCTACGCGACAAGGCGATCGAGGCTTACGGCCGCCTTGGGCTGCCGCATCGCCGCATTGAGGCGTGGAAATATACCGACCTCCGCGGGCTTCTGAGCGATGCCCATCCCCTCATCCGCGCGACCGGTCTCCCGATCGACGCGGCCGATGTCAAGAAAGCGCTCGGCGGCTCATTGGCCACGCTCCCTGCCTTTCGCCTGTTCATGGTCGAGGGCGAACTGAGGACCGATCTTTCCGACCTCGCCGGGCTTAAGGCTGCCGGCGTTGAGATCGTTTCGCTTGCCGTGGCGCTTGAGAAGCCGGCAGCCTGGCTCAAGCGGGCGCTCGGCGCGATCAATCCCCGCGCTGACGATAGCGTGGTCGCACTCAACACGGCGTTGATGACGGGTGGCGTCGCCTTGCGTGTCGGCGAGGGCGTGACGCTCGACAAGCCGATCCACGTCATTCACCTCGACGGCACCGGCGAGCCCGCCTCGATCTTCACGCGTTGCCTCGCGCTCGCCGAACCCGGCAGTGCGCTGACGCTGATTGAAAGCTTTGCGGGTCTCGGACTGCGCGGGCTCCAGCGCAACGCCGTCACCGAGCTCCGCCTCGGCGCCAAGGCCGCGGTCGACCACATCAAGATCGAGCGGGAAGGGGGCGACGCCGTTCACCTCGGCACGGCCCTCGTCGAGATCGGCCCTGATGCCCGCTACAACGCCTTCCAGTTCTCGACCGGGGCTGCGCTCGTGCGCAGCCAGACGTTTGCGCACTTCTCGGGCGAG
>DATJZL010000092.1:0-6167 GCA_035499115.1 Methyloceanibacter sp.
CGCCACGGAACGGGCTCGTGCGGCGAGAGCGGCAGCGGCGGCGGAAGCCGATCGCTATCGCTTGAGCGAGAGCACGCTCGAGACCATCCTCGCGGCCGAGCCGCAGGCGCTGCTCATCGTCGGCGAAAGCGGTGAGCCCGAGTTCCTGGTCGCGAACCTCCCTGTCGGCCTCGGTGTGCCGCGCGAGGCGAACGCGCTGCTCGATTTCGAGGCCTGGCTCGACGCCCCCTCTGCCTCGGCGCTCGATCTCGCGCTCAGGACGCTCGTCGACAAGGGCGAAGCCTTCAACCTCATGCTCTCGACCTTGCGCGACCGGTTTGTCGAGGTCGACGGCCGCGTCGCCGGGCACACCATCGTGCTCAAGGTGCGCGACCTGTTCGGGCGGAGGCTCGAGCTTGCCGAGCTTGCCGCCAAACACCGGCAGCTCGAGGACCAGGTCGCCTCGTTGCGTGCGCTTCTCGACACGCAGGCAAGCATGCGCGAACGCGCCCAGCCGGAACCGCTGCCGAGCGTCGAAGCGCGCTTCAGGAGCTTCGACCGGCTCGCCACCGCCTTCGCCGTGTTCGACCAGAACCAGAGGCTCACCCATTTCAATCAGGCCTATGTCGAGCTGTGGCAGCTCGACACGGAATGGCTCTCCAACCATCCGCGCGACGGCGAAATCCTCGACCGCCTGCGCCAGGGGCGGCGGCTGCCCGAAAAAGCCGACTATCGGGACTGGAAGAAAACGTGGCTGTCCTCTTACGGCTCAAACGCCCAGGTCGAGGATTTGTGGCACCTTCCCGATGGCCGCACCCTGCACGTGATCGCCGACAGCGAGGGCGCCGGAGGGGTGACTTATCTCTACGAGAACGTCACCGAGCGGATCGGGCTCGAGAGCCGCTACAACGCGCTGATCCAGGTGCAGGGGGAGACGCTCGACACGCTGCGCGAAGGCGTCGCCGTGTTCGACCCGAACGGCCGCCTCAGGCTCTACAACCGGGCCTTTGCCGCGCTCTGGCACTTGAACCCGCGGCGGCTCGATTCCCAGCCGCATATCGAGGAGATCATCGAGGCATGCCGCGAGCTTTACGACGCGCCCGAAGAATGGGAGCGGACCAAGGCGGCGGTGACGGCGATCGTCTCCGAGCGACGTCCCTATGAGAGCCAGATCGACCGCCCTGACGGCTGCGTGCTCGCCTGCGCCGCGCTGCCGCTGCCCGACGGCGGCACTCTCCTCACCTATAACGACGTCTCGGACGCAAAGCGCATGGAGCGGGCGCTGATCGAGCGTAACGAGGCGCTGGAGGAAGCCGACCGTCTGAAGTCGACCTTCATTTCCCATGTCTCCTATGAGCTGCGCACGCCGCTTAACTCGATCCTCGGCTTTGCCCAGCTTCTGGCAAGCCCCGCCTTCGGGCCTCTCGCCGACAAGCAGCGCGAATATGTGAACGATATTCTGGCCTCGGGGATCACGCTCAGAGCCATCATCGACGATATTCTCGATCTCACCACCATCGATGCCGGCACGCTCGAGCTCAACCTCTCGCCGGTCAGCGTGCGCGAGGTGATCGATGCGGCCGCCAACGGCGTGCGCGAGCGGCTCAAGCAGAACGACATGACGCTCGACGTCTCGGTCGAGCCCGGCATCGACCAGTTCGTCGCCGACGGCGCCCGGGTGACGCAGATCCTCTATAATCTGCTCTCCAACGCGATCGGCTTCTCGCCCTCGGGCGGCAAGATCGCACTCAACTGCCGCCGCGAGAATTCAATGGTCGCCTTCACGGTGGAGGATCAGGGGGTGGGTATCCCCGAGGAGTATCAGAAGGCCGTGTTCGAACGCTTCGAGAGCCGCCCGCACGGCTCGCGCCACCGCGGCACCGGGCTTGGGCTGTCCATGGTCAAGAGCCTCGCCGAGCTGCACGGGGGCACCGTCGATCTCTCCTCGGTCCCGGGGAAAGGCACGCGCGTCAAAGTGCTTCTGCCGCTCACCCACGAGCCCAAGCCGCACGATCAGAAGGGCGAGGCTCACCTCGACGAGCCGCGCTACAAGTCAAGCCGCGCAGGATGAGCACCAGTTGGACTCTTGACGATGTCGACCTCGTGAGGCTCGACATCATCGCGAGCCGTCTTGCTCTCGCCCTCAAGCCCGGCGACGTAGTCGCGCTCTCGGGGCTGCTCGGCGCCGGCAAGACGACATTGGCGCGGGCTCTGGTTGACCGGCTCGGTGGCGAAGGCGAGGTGCCGAGCCCGACCTTCGCGCTCATGCAGCGTTACGAGACGCCCCGGCTCGTCGTCACCCATTGCGATTTTTATCGGCTGCAGCCTGCCGAGCTTGGCGAGCTAGGCCTCGACGATGCGCTCGCCGAAGGCGTTCTCCTGATCGAGTGGCCCGAGCGCGCGGGAAGCTGGCTCCCGCAAGATCGCCTCGACATCGCCATGGACGAGACGGCCACGCCAAATATGCGCCGCATCGTTCTCGCTGGCCACGAAAGCTGGGCAGTGAGGCTCGAGCGCGTGCGGGAGCTTTCCGAGTTCCTCGACAAGACCCCCTATGCCGAGGCCGGGGCGCAATATCTGCAAGGCGATGCCTCGACGCGCTCTTATGCGCGCCTCGTTCTTCCGCACCGGAGCGCCGTCCTGATGAATTCGCCGCGCCAGCCCGACGGACCGCCGATCCGCGACGGCAAGCCCTACTCGGCGCTGGTGCATCTGGCAGAGGACGTGACGCCGTTCGTCGCGATCGCCGCTGCGCTGCGCGAGCGCTCGCTGTCGGCGCCGGCGATCTATGCCTTCGACCTCGAGCGCGGTTTTCTCATCCTTGAGGACCTCGGCGACCGCGTGTTCGGGGCTGAGGTTGCCAAGCGGAACGATATGACCGAGCTTTGGACAGGCGCCGTCGATGTGCTGCTCGCCCTTGCCAAGGCGCCGCCGCCTAAGCGCCTGCCGATTGAGGGCCACGCTCCCTACCGGCTTCCCGACTTCGATGCCGATGCCATGCTGACCGAGGCCGCTCTCCTCATCGATTGGTTTTGGCCGGCGCTGCACGGCAAGGAGATGCCGCAAGCTTTGCGCGAGGAGTTCATGGCGCTGTGGCGCCCTTTGCTCGAGGACGCGGCAAAGTCAGATCTTGGCTGGGTGTTGCGCGATTATCACTCCCCCAACTTAATGTGGCTGCCCAAGCGCGAAGGCGTCAAGCGGGCAGGACTCCTGGACTTCCAGGACGCCCTTAGGGGACCGCTTGCCTACGACCTCGTATCGCTCCTCCAGGATGCCCGGCTCGACGTTCCGGAAGCGCTTGAACGGGAACAACTCGCTCGCTACTGTGCCGCCCGAAACGCGCAAAGCCCGCATTTCTCGAGCGATCAGTTCCGCCTGCTCTATGCAACGCTTGGCGCCCAACGCAACTCGAAGATCCTCGGCATCTTTGCCCGACTGGCGAAACGTGACGGCAAGCGCGGCTATCTCGCTCATATCCCGCGGGTCGCTCGCTATCTTGAGCGCGACCTCGCCCACCCTGCGCTTTCGTCGTTACGCGGCTTCTACGCGCGCGAGTTCCCGAAGGCGAGCGACCTCCCCAAGCTTCCCCTCTAGAAGGGACTGCCCCCATGAGTGAGGCGCGAGGCGCCGCGGCGGAGACGGCGATGGTGCTGGCCGCCGGCTTCGGCGAGCGTATGCGGCCGCTGACCTTGCGCGTGCCGAAGCCGCTCGTGCCGCTGGCCGGGCGGCCGCTCGTCGATCACGTGCTCGACCGGCTGGCGCAAGCGGGCGTGAAAACTGCGGTGGTCAACGTGCATTATCTCGCCGAGCAGCTCGAAGCTCATCTCGCCGCGCGCAAGGGCAAGGCGCCCGAGATCGTCATCTCGGACGAGCGCGGCGTGCTGCTCGACACCGGCGGCGGCGCGAGGAAGGCGCTGAAGCTGCTCGGGCGCGGGCCGTTCTTCATCCATAATGCCGACTCGGTGTGGAGCGAAGGCGCCGCTCCCGCGCTTCCGCGCATGCTGAAGCTGTGGAACCCTGCGGTCATGGATTGTCTCCTTCTGCTCGCGCCCGTTGCGACCAGCATCGGCTACGGCGCCAAGGGCGATTTCTCCATGGCCCCTGACGGGAGACTCGAGCGTCGCGGCGAGCGTCAGGTCGTGCCGTTCGCCTTTGCCGGCGTCTCGCTCTGCGACGAGAGGCTGTTCAAGGACGCGCCCGACGGCCGTTTCTCTTTGAACCTGTTATGGGACCGGGCGCTCGCCAAGGGCAGACTTTACGGGATGCGGCTCGACGGGATCTGGATGCATGTCGGCACGCCGGAGGCTCTGGCTGAGGCCGAAACGAATTTCGAGCACGAAGGTGCCTGACCCCTCGAAAGCGGGGCAGAACCTTTACACGATCCCGCCATCGGCGCCGTTCTTGACGACGCTTGCCCGCGCGGTGCTGGCGGGGGACTTGCCGCTTCCCGGCGCTAAGAAGCCCGACCCCCTCTCTCTGCCGCTGACCACCATCTACCTCCCCACCCGGCGCGCGACGCGTGCTCTGCGCGAAGCGTTCCTCGCCGAGGCTGACGGCGGGGCATTGCTGCTCCCCCGCATCCGGGCGCTCGGCGATCCGGACGAGGACGCAGCGCTGATCCTCGGCGCGGGCTCAGTCACAGCGGAGGACGGCGCTACCGGAGCTCCGGCGATCGGGGGGCTCGAGCGGCGCATCGCGCTGATGAAGCTCGTGCTCGCCTGGGCAAAGCGGCTCCGCGCTGAGACGCTCGGCGAAAGCGCGAGCTTCGAGCCCGTGACTCCGGCACAAGCCTCCTCGCTCGCCGCCGATCTTGCTCGCCTGATGGACGACGTGGAGAGGGAGGAGATCGATATTTCCCGCTTCGCCGCGATCGTGCCTGAGGAATTTGCCGGACACTGGCAGCTCACCGTCGATTTCCTCAAGATCGTCACCGAGCATTGGCCTGATTACCTCGCCGACAATGGTCTCATCTCGCCCGTCGCGCGGCGCAACGCCTTGATGCGGCTCGAGGCCGAGCGTTTGGCGAAGGGCTCGGCCCAACCCGTCATCGCCGCCGGCTCGACCGGCACGGTGCCTTCCACCGCGCGGCTGCTCAAGGTCATCGCCTCGCTCCCCAACGGCGCCGTGGTGCTGCCGGGGCTCGATCGCTCGCTCGACGATGAGGATTGGGAGAACCTCGTAGATCATCCCGAGCATCCGCAGGCGGGCATGGCCGAGCTCCTGAAGAAGCTCGGGGTCGCGCGCCGAGACGTCACCGATGTGCCGGGGAGCGCGCCGAGCGCGATCCAGCGCGCGCGCCTTGCGCTCGTGAGCGAGGCGCTCCGCCCGGCAGAGAGCACCGAGCGCTGGCAGCGCTTCCTCGCCTCGAACGACCTCCTGTCGGACGGACGCGCGAGCCTAGCCAACGGGCTCGCCGGCATTCGCTTGATCGTGGCGCCGACGGCACATGACGAGGCGGAGGCCATCGCGCTCATCCTCAAGTCTTGCATCGAGACCGCCGGCAAGACCGCGGCGCTGGTGACGCCTGACCGCGTTCTGGCGCGGCGCGTCGCGGCGCGCCTCAAGCGCTACTATCTGGCGATCGACGATTCGGCCGGCGTGCCCGTGGCGCGGACCGTTGCGGGCGCCTTCCTCGATCTCGTGCTCGGCGCCGTCGAGAGCGATTTCGCCCCGCCCGCTCTGATGGCGCTCTTGAAGCATCCGCTCGCTCTTCTCGGCCGCAGCCCATTTGCGATGCGGAGCGCGGCGCGGGCGCTCGAGCGCGGCGCCTTTCGCGAGATCTATGTGGGGCAAGGTCTTGCCGGCGCGCGCGAGGCGCTTCTGGCGGCACGCGATCAGGGGCAGCGCCGCCCTCGTCCGGCGCGCATCAGCGAGGATGAGCAGACACGCGCGCTCAAGCTCGTCGCCGACCTCGAAGCGGCCTTCGCTCCCCTCGCCGCCCTGTTCGCCGGCGGGGCCGAGCATCAAGCCTCGCGCCTTGCCGACGCCCATGCCGCCGTGGCTGAGGCAATCGCCACCGATGCGAGCGGCTCATCGTCACCGCTCTGGCAAGGCGATGCGGGCGAGGCCCTGACCACGCTGCTTGCCGAGCTGATCGATGCCGGCGAGGGCGTCAACCTTCAGGCCCGCTACTATCCGGGGTTCTACCGGAGTCTGGTCGGGCGCGAAGTGGTGCGACCGCGCGCCTC
>DATJZL010000093.1:0-2072 GCA_035499115.1 Methyloceanibacter sp.
CCGCGATAATATCGCTCCGCCCACACTCAATCTCGACAATCCGTCGGTCGCCACGGCCATCGACCTCGTGCCGCATCAGGCGCGGCGGCGATCGATCGATACTGTGCTCTCGAACTCCTTCGGTTTCGGCGGGACCAATGCCTCGCTGATCATGCGCCGTTACGCCTCCTGACCGGTCCAAGATGCCAAGGCGAACCTCCCTTTCGCCATATTTCGACTTAACTTGGTTAGGGTTTTTCGCGCGCAGGACGTGTCAGCAATGTCATTGACCAGGGACTTTGCGTCGACGGCCAACGACAATCGGGAGCACGGGGAGCTCGTTCCGGCTTCGGCTCACGGCCGGCATCCGGTCGCGCTTGGCCCGCGCAGCCCTGCGGAGACGCTCGAGCCGATGCGTCCTCCGCCGCTCCCCGACCGCGAGCCGCCCGAAGATCATTCCCATCCCTTCCTCAACATGCTCGATGGGCTCGCGAGCTTCATCTTCGTTTTGGCGTGTCTTGCGCTTGGCCTCTACTTCTTCGTGAAGGTGCAATTCGACAAGCCGGGGCCTCTCGGCACATCGATCGTGTTTGCCGTGCCGAAGGGCGAGGGAGTGAGCGTCATGTCGGAGCGGCTCGAGCGGGAGGGAGTGATCGACGATCGGCCCATCTTCATGACCAGCATTCTTTATTTCAAGTATCTCAGGGGGACGGGGAACGTGAAGGCCGGCGAGTATGAGTTCCGCAAAAGCGCGACCATGCGCGAGGTGCTCGATACTCTCGTCCAGGGCAGGTCGATCGAACACAAGGTGACGCTGGCGGAGGGGCTGACTTCTCAGCAGATCGTCGAGAAGATCATGGCAAATCCCGATCTCCATGGCGACATCACCGAGATCCCAGCGGAGGGTAGCCTGCTGCCCGACACCTACAAATTCGGCCGCGACGACACCCGCCAGGACATCATCGAGCGCATGCGGGCGGCGCAGGCCAAGTTCCTCGCCAAGCTATGGGAAGAGCGTGATCCTGACATCGTCGTGCAAACGCCGGAGGAGGCGCTGGTGCTGGCTTCGATCGTGGAGAAGGAGACCGGCCGGGCCGATGAGCGTCCGCACATCGCGAGCGTGTTCCAGAACAGGCTTCGCAAGAACATGCGCCTGCAGTCGGATCCGACGATCATCTATGGGCTGGTGGGCGGCAAGGGCATGCTCGATCATCCGATCCAGCAGGACGAGCTCGACCGCGACACACCATATAACACCTACAAGATCAATGGGTTACCTCCGACGCCGATCGCCTGCCCCGGGCGCGCAGCGATCGAGGCGGTGCTGAAGCCTGCCAAGACGAAAGACCTTTATTTCGTTGCCGACGGAACAGGCGGTCATGTCTTTGCGGCTTCGCTCGAAGAGCACAATAAGAATGTCGTGAAGTGGCGAAAGGTCGAGCGTGAGATCAGGGCGAAGGAAGCGGAGGAGGCTGCCGCCAAGGCGGCTGCGGCGGCGACCGGTGAGGGAGAAGCGTCCGCTACCGTACCTCCGGCCAAGAACGCCGCGGCTGCGGCGGCTCCGGCCCCCGCCAAGACCGATTCCGCCCCCGGTGCCAGCGTCGCGGCTGATATGCCGGGAGCCTTTGCCGATCCGGAGACTTTCACTGGCGCAGCGCAAGGCGCGGCGCCGACCGCCGAGACATCGCCCCCCGCAGCCGGAGCTAAGGGTGAGGCGGTGCCGAGACCAATCCGCAATCCGAAGCGCTAAGCATAGCTTCCGATCCGAAACGCTTCCCGACTCGGCTATAAGTGCGGCCGAGCAGGCTTCCCTCTGGTAAGGCTCTAGGACCGCCATGACCCTGAAAAGCATGACCGGCTTTGCCCGCGCCGAAGGCGTGCACCGGGACACGAGCTGGTCGTGGGAAGCCCGCAGCGTCAACGGCCGCAATCTCGATCTTCGCCTGCGGCTCCCGTCTGGGTTCGAGGCGCTCGAGATCAGGGCGCGCGGCCTTTGCCAGGAGAAGCTTTCGCGCGGCAATTGCACCATCAATCTCGCCGTCAAACGCGAGGGAAAACAGACCGAGATCCGCCTGAACGAGGCGGCGCTCGCG
>DATJZL010000094.1:0-15438 GCA_035499115.1 Methyloceanibacter sp.
TTCATCTATGCGCGGCTCGACGCCAAGGGCCACGCCGCCACGGTTAAGCAGGCGAAGAAGCTCGTCGAGAAAGAGAAGCCCGAGGTGTGGGATATCCTCGATGAGGTGATCCGCGAGCACCCGGTGCTGCTCAACCGCGCGCCGACCTTGCACCGCCTCGGCATCCAGGCGTTCGAGCCGGTGCTGATCGAGGGCAAGGCGATCCAGCTGCATCCGCTCGTCTGCGCCGCCTTCAACGCCGACTTCGACGGCGACCAGATGGCGGTGCACGTGCCGCTGTCGCTCGAGGCGCAGCTCGAGGCGCGCGTGTTGATGATGTCGACCAACAACATCCTGCATCCGGCCAACGGTTCGCCGATCATCGTGCCGTCGCAGGACATCGTGCTCGGACTCTATTACCTATCGATCGCCATGGACAACGAGCCGGGCGAGGGGATGATCTTCGGCAACGTGGCCGAGATTCATCACGCGCTCGACGCCAAGGTCGTCACGCTGCACGCCAAGATCAAAGGCCGCTTCCGTTCGGTCGATGAGAAGGGCAAGCCGACGTCGCAGATCTACGACACGACACCCGGCCGCATGCTGCTCGGCGAGCTTTTGCCGAGGAGTCCGTTGGTGCCGTTCGATCTCGTCAACCGGCTGCTCACCAAGAAGGACATCTCCAACATGATCGACGTGGTCTATCGCCACTGCGGTCAGAAGGAGACGGTCATCTTCTGCGACAAGATCATGGGATTGGGCTTCCGCTATGCCTGCCGCGCCGGCATCTCGTTCGGCAAGGACGACATGGTGATCCCCGAGACCAAGGACGCCATCGTGCAGAAGACGTCGGACCTCGTGCGCGAGTACGAGCAGCAATATAATGACGGCCTCATCACCCGCGGCGAGAAGTACAACAAGGTGGTCGACACCTGGACGGAGTGCACCGAGCTGGTTGCCAAGGAGATGATGAAGCGCATCTCGGCGGTCGAGCGCGACCCCAAGACCGGCCGCGAGAAGCCGATCAACTCCATCTATATGATGTCGCATTCTGGCGCGCGCGGCTCGCCGGCGCAGATGAAGCAGCTTGCCGGCATGCGCGGCCTGATGACCAAGCCGTCGGGCGAGATCATCGAGACGCCGATCATCTCCAACTTCAAGGAGGGGCTGTCGGTGCTCGAGTACTTCAACTCGACCCACGGCGCCCGTAAGGGTCTCGCCGATACCGCGCTCAAGACCGCCAACTCGGGCTATCTCACGCGGCGTCTCGTCGACGTGGCGCAAGATTGCATCGTCACCGAAGACGATTGCGGTACCACCGAAGGCATCACTGCGCGCGCCATTCTCGAGGCGGGCGAGGTGACCGTGTCGCTGGGAGCCCGCGTGCTCGGCCGCACCACCGTCGACAACATCAAGAATCCGTCGACCGGCAAGGTGATCGTCAAGGCCGGCGAGTTGATCGAGGAGGAGGAGGTCGAGGCGATCGAGGCGGCGCGGGTGCAAGAGATCCGCATCCGCTCGGCACTGACCTGCGAGACCAGGAACGGCATCTGCGCCAAGTGCTACGGGCGAGACCTCGCTCGCGGCACGCCGGTCAACATGGGCGAGGCGGTCGGCGTCATCGCCGCGCAGTCGATCGGCGAGCCGGGCACCCAGCTCACCATGCGCACCTTCCATCTCGGCGGCGTGGCCTCGGCCAAGGTCGTCGATCAGTCGTCGCTCGAGTCGAATTTCGACGGCACGGTGAAGATCAAGCAGCGCAACGTGGTGAAGGATTCCCAGGGCCGGCTCATGGTCATGGGTCGCAACACGGCGATCGTTCTGCTCGATGAAGACGGCACCGAGCGCACGGTGCACCGCATTCCCTACGGCACGCATCTGCGGGTCGACGACGGGGTCAAGGTCAAGCGCGGCGATCGTCTCGCCGAGTGGGATCCCTATACCCGTCCCGTGCTCACCGAGATTGAGGGCACCGTCGACTTCGAGGACTTGGTCGAAGGCGTGTCGGTTTCGGAGCGGCGCGACGAGTCGACCGGTATCACCAACAGCGTGATCATCGATTGGCGCGCGTCTCCGCGCGGCGTCGATCTTCGCCCTGCCATGGTGATCAAGGACAAGAAGGGTAAGATCGGCAAGCTGTCACGCGGCGGCGAGGCCCGTTATCTGTTGCCCGTGGACGCGATCCTCTCGGTCGAGCCTGGCCATCAGGTGAAGGCCGGCGACGTGCTCGCGCGTATCCCGACCGAGAGCGCCAAGACGCGCGACATCACCGGCGGCTTGCCGCGGGTGGCAGAGCTGTTCGAGGCGCGCAGGCCCAAGGACCACGCCATCATCGCCGAGGTCTCGGGTACGGTGCAGCTTGGCCGCGACTACAAGAACAAGCGGCGCATCACCATCGTGCCGGATGAGGGCCAGGAGCCGGTCGAGTACCTGATCCCCAAGGGCCGCCATCTTGCGGTGCAAGAGGGCGACCATATCGAGCGGGGCGAGTTCCTGCTCGACGGGCATCCCGCGCCCCATGACATCCTGGCGATCAAGGGTGTCGAGGAGCTCGCCAACTATCTCGTCAACGAGATCCAGGAGGTGTACCGGCTGCAAGGCGTCACCATCAACGATAAGCATATCGAGGTGATCGTCAGGCAGATGCTGCAGAAGACCGAGGTGGACGAGCCGGGCGATACCGAGTTCCTCAAGGGCGAGCAGGTCGACCGCATCGACTTCGAGGACGCCAACACCGCGGCGGTGGAGAAGGGCGGCAAGCCGGCAACCGGTCAGCCGGTTCTGCTCGGCATCACCAAGGCCTCGCTGCAGACGCGCTCGTTCATCTCCGCGGCTTCCTTCCAGGAGACCACCCGCGTGCTCACCGATGCCGCCGTGAACGGCAAGTCTGACGCGCTCGAGGGCCTGAAGGAGAACGTCATCGTCGGTCGTCTCATTCCCGCCGGCACGGGCGGCATGCTCGCTCGCCTGAGCAAGGTCGCCTCCCATCGGGACGACCTCATCCTCGAGGAGAGGCAGCGCTCGGCGGACGAGCGGATCGAGCGCGAGGAGGAGCCGGTGCCGGCAGGAGAGGATGCGGCCTAGCCAGAAACCAGAAGGCCGGAAGTCAGAAGTCGGATCCGGCGCGTTGCGCCCTCCAACCCTGATTTCCGGCATCTGAGTTCTGATTTCTGGCTCCAGACTATTGACGATACGAGAATCAGCCTGATACAACGCGCGCACTTTCGCGGCAGGCGGTAGCCCCATCTGGTTGCCTTCGGGCGAGGGTTAAACGCTGCCGGACTAACCGGGATCACATCGGGGTCATGATCTTGGAGGATGCCCTCCAAGATCCTCTGTATTGAGGCGCCGAAGCGCGGGAAAAACCCGCTGGTTCGGCGCCAGATGGTATGGGCTCTTGCCCTTAGAACGATTGGACGTAAAGGCAGACGATGCCGACGATACAACAACTCATCCGCAAGCCGCGGCAGAAGCCTGGAAAGCGGAATAAGGTACCGGCGATGCAGGCCTGCCCGCAGAAGCGGGGGGTATGCACGCGCGTCTACACCACGACGCCGAAAAAGCCCAACTCGGCGCTGCGCAAGGTGGCGCGCGTCCGCCTGACCAACCAGATGGAAGTGACGAGCTACATCCCCGGCGAGGGACATAACCTGCAAGAGCATTCGGTGGTGATGATCAGGGGCGGGCGCGTCAAGGACCTTCCGGGCGTACGCTATCACATCATTCGTGGCGTGCTCGACACCCAAGGCGTTAGCGATCGCCGGCAGAGGCGCTCCAAATATGGAGCCAAACGACCCAAATAGCGGGTCGTTTTGTTGTTTAAGGAAACGGATCAGACGACATGTCTAGGCGGCGCAGAGCAGACAAGCGCGAGGTCATTCCCGACCCGAAATTCGGGGATATCGTGCTGACCAAGTTCATGAACTCCATCATGAAAGAGGGCAAGAAGTCGGCCGCTGAGCGGATCGTCTACGGCGCGCTCGACCAGATGGAGAAGAAGGGCAAATCGAACCCGGTCGAGTTATTCCACGAGGCGCTGCGTAACGTGATGCCGGCGCTCGAGGTGAGGTCGCGGCGCGTCGGCGGCGCCACCTATCAGGTTCCGGTCGAGGTGAGACTGGACCGCCGCCAGGCGCTCGCCATCCGCTGGATCATCGCGGCGGCGCGCGGACGCAATGAGAATACCATGGTCGAGCGCCTGTCGGGGGAGCTGCTCGATGCCGCTAACAACCGCGGGACCGCGGTGAAGAAGCGCGAGGACACCCATCGGATGGCGGAGGCCAATCGCGCCTTCTCCCATTACCGCTGGTAACGAGTGCAAGGATCCTAACGATGCCCCGGGCCACCCCCCTCGAGGACTACCGCAATATCGGGATCATGGCGCATATCGACGCCGGCAAAACCACGACCACCGAACGCGTCCTCTATTACACCGGCAAGAGCCACAAAATCGGCGAAGTTCACGACGGCGCCGCCACCATGGACTGGATGGAGCAAGAGCAGGAGCGCGGCATCACCATCACGTCGGCCGCGACCACCGCTTACTGGAACGGCAAGCGCATCAACATCATCGACACGCCGGGCCACGTGGATTTCACCATCGAGGTCGAGCGCTCGCTCCGCGTGCTCGACGGCGCGGTCGCGCTGCTCGACGCCAACCAGGGCGTAGAGCCGCAGACCGAGACGGTATGGCGCCAGGCCGATAAATACGGCGTGCCGCGCATGATCTTCGTCAACAAGATGGACAAGATCGGCGCCGATTTCTTCGTATCGGTGCAGATGGTCAAGGACCGCCTCGGCGCCAAGCCCGTGGTGCTCCAACTCCCGCTCGGCGTCGAGTCGAGCTTCGCCGGTATCATCGACCTCATCCGCATGAAGGCGGTGGTGTGGGACGACGAGTCGCTCGGGGCCAAGTTCCACGACGAGGAGATCCCGGCTGATCTGCTCGATCAGGCCAAGACATATCGCGAGGCTCTGATAGAGCAGGCCGTCGAGCTCGACGAGGACGCAACCGAAGCCTATCTCGAAGGCAAGATGCCGAGCGAGGAGCAGCTCAAGGCGCTCATCCGCAAGGGCACGATAGCCAACGCCTTCGTGCCGATCCTGTGCGGCTCGGCCTTCAAGAACAAGGGCGTGCAGCCCATGCTCGACGCGGTGGTGGATTATTTGCCGTCGCCGCTCGACGTGCCGCCGGTGAAGGGCATCGACGTCAAAACGGGGGATGAGGTTACGCGGGATCCTTCAGACGACGCGCCGCTGTCGATGCTCGCCTTCAAGATCATGAACGATCCGTTCGTCGGCTCGCTCACCTTCTGCCGCATCTATTCCGGCAAGGTCGAATCCGGCACCACGCTGATGAACACGGTGAAGGACAAGAAGGAGCGCATCGGGCGCATGCTCTTGATGCATGCCAATCACCGCGAGGATATCAAGGAAGCCTATACCGGGGACATCGTCGCCATGGCCGGCCTCAAGGACGTGACCACCGGCGACACGCTATGCGACCCGGCCAAGCCGGTCATTCTCGAGCGCATGGAATTCCCCGATCCCGTCATCGAGGTGGCGGTCGAGCCCAAGACCAAGGGTGATCAGGAGAAGCTTGGCGTGGCGCTCAATCGGCTGGCGCAGGAGGACCCGTCGTTCCGCGTCTCGGTCGACCACGAGTCCGGCCAGACCATCATCAAGGGCATGGGCGAGCTCCATCTCGATATCATCGTCGATCGCATGCGCCGCGAGTTCAAAGTCGAGGCCAATGTCGGCGCGCCCCAGGTGGCATTCCGCGAGACCGTGTCGAAGCGGGCCGAGATCGACTACACCCACAAGAAGCAGACCGGCGGCTCGGGCCAGTTCGCCCGCGTCAAGCTCGTCATCGAGCCGAACGAGCAGGGCAAGGGCTACGAGGTCGTCAACAAGGTGGTCGGCGGCAACGTGCCGAAAGAATATGTACCCGGCGTGCAGAAGGGCGTGCAGAGCGTCATCGAGGCCGGCGTGCTCGCGGGCTTCCCCATGCTCGATGTCAAGGTGACCCTCATCGACGGCGCCTATCACGATGTGGATTCGAGCGTGATGGCGTTCGAGATCGCGAGCCGTGCCGCCACCCGCGAGGGTGCGCTCAAGGCGGCGCCGAAACTGCTTGAGCCCATCATGCGGGTCGAGGTGGTGACACCGGAGGATTTCGTCGGCAGCGTCATCGGCGACCTCACCAGCCGCAGGGGGCAGGTGCGGGGACAGGAGGCGCGCGGCAACGCCGTGGTGATCAACGCCATGGTGCCGCTCGCCAATATGTTCAGCTATGTGAACAACCTCCGCTCCATGAGTCAGGGGCGGGCGCAGTACACCATGCAGTTCGACCACTACGCGCAGGCGCCGCAGGGCGTCGCCGAGGAGGTCAAGGCGAAATTCGCCTAGGCGCTTGCGGCCGTCGAGGCCGCCGGCATCGGTTTGTTGTTTTGTTGAAGGATGGAGAGCCAACATGGCTAAGGAAAAATTCCAGCGGACGAAGCCGCACTGCAACATCGGGACCATCGGTCATGTCGATCATGGCAAGACGACGCTGACGGCGGCGATCACCAAAGTGTTGGCCGAGAAGGGCGGGGCGAAGTTCACCGCCTATGACGAGATCGACAAGGCGCCGGAAGAGAAGGCGCGCGGCATCACCATCTCGACCGCTCACGTGGAATACGAGACCGCCAAGCGCCACTACGCGCACGTGGATTGTCCGGGCCATGCGGACTACGTGAAGAACATGATCACGGGCGCCGCTCAGATGGACGGCGCCATCCTGGTGGTGTCCGCCGCCGACGGCCCCATGCCGCAGACACGCGAGCACATCCTGCTCGCCCGCCAGGTGGGCGTGCCGGCGCTGGTCGTCTATCTCAATAAGGTGGACATGGTCGACGATCCCGAGCTGCTCGATCTCGTCGAGCTCGAGGTACGCGAGCTTCTGTCCAAATACGAGTTCCCGGGCGACGAGATTCCGATCGTCAAGGGCTCGGGCCTCGCGGCCCTCGAGGGCCGTGACGAGGAAATCGGCAAGAAGTCGATCGAGGCGCTGATGGATGCAGTCGATTCCTACATCCCGCAGCCCGACCGTCCCAAGGACAAGCCGTTCCTGATGCCGATCGAGGACGTGTTCTCGATTTCCGGCCGCGGCACCGTGGTCACGGGCCGCATCGAGCGCGGCATCATCAAGGTCGGCGAGGAGGTCGAGATCGTCGGCATCAAGCCGACCAGCAAGACGGTGGTCACCGGCGTCGAGATGTTCCGCAAGCTGCTCGACCAGGGCGAGGCTGGCGACAACGTCGGCTGCCTGTTGCGCGGCGTGGATCGCGAGGGCGTCGAGCGCGGTCAGGTGCTGGCCAAGCCCGGCTCGATCACTCCTCACACCAAGTTCAAGGCCGAGGCCTACATCCTCACCAAGGAGGAGGGCGGGCGTCACACCCCGTTCTTCGCCAATTACCGTCCGCAGTTCTACTTCCGGACCACCGACGTGACCGGTGTGGTGCACCTGCCGGAAGGCACCGAGATGGTGATGCCGGGAGACAACATCGCCATGACGGTCGAGCTGATCGTGCCGATCGCCATGGAGGAGAAGCTCCGTTTCGCCATCCGCGAGGGCGGCCGCACCGTCGGCGCCGGCGTGGTGGCGGCGATCATCGAGTAAGGGAGAGAGAATGAGGCGCGCCGTGACCAGCGGCGCGCTTCTCAACCTGGGGCCATCGAGATGCAAAGCCAGAACATAAGAATTAGGCTCAAAGCCTTCGACCATCGCATCCTCGATGCGTCGACCAAGGAGATCGTCAACACCGCGAAGCGCACGGGCGCCGAGGTGCGCGGACCCATTCCGCTGCCGACGCGCATCGAGAAGTTCACGGTGAACCGGTCGCCGCACATCGACAAGAAGAGCCGCGAGCAGTTCGAGATGCGCACGCACAAGCGTCTGCTCGACATCGTCGATCCCACGCCGCAGACGGTTGACGCGCTGATGAAGCTCGACCTCGCCGCGGGCGTCGACGTCGAGATCAAGCTGTAACGGCGCGAGACGAGCCAAGGATTAGAGAGCAATGCGATCAGGTGTCATCGCGCAGAAGGTCGGCATGACCAGGATCTTCACCGACGCCGGGGAGCACATCCCGGTGACGGTGCTGAAGCTCGAGCATTGCCAGGTCGTCGGCCATCGCACGCCGGAGAAGAACGGGTATACCGCGCTCCAGCTCGGAGCGGGCACGCCCAAGGTGAAGCGTCTGTCGCGCGCCGCGCGCGGTCATTTTGCCGTGGCCAATGTGGAGCCGAAGCGGAAGCTCGCCGAGTTCCGCGTGAGCCCCGATAATCTGATCGAGGTCGGCGCCGAGATCACTGCCGATCATTTCGTCGAGGGCCAGTTCGTCGACGTGTCGGGCACGACCATCGGCAAGGGCTTTGCCGGCGCCATGAAGCGCCACGGCTTCCATGGCTTGCGCGCCTCTCACGGCGTGTCGGTCAGCCACAGGAGCCACGGCTCGACCGGCCAGCGCCAGGACCCGGGCAAGGTGTTCAAGGGCAAGAAGATGGCCGGCCATATGGGCGACGTGAACGTCACCACGCAGAATCTGCGCGTGGTGAAGACCGACCCTGAGCGCGGGCTGATCATGATCCGCGGCGCCGTTCCCGGCGCCAAGGGCGGTTGGGTGACGATCCACGACGCGGTGAAGCGTGCTCTGCCCGAGGGCGCGCCGAAGCCGGGCGCCTTCCGCAAGCGCGAGGGCGACGCGCCGAAGCAAACGAAGCATGAGACGTCTGAGACGCCGGCCGCCGAGGGCGCTCAGCAAGAGGGTGGGAGCGAAAGCTAATGCAGGCCGACGTCACCACGCTCGACGCCAAGAAGGCGGGAACGGTCGATCTTCCGGACCATGTGTTCGGGCTCGAGCCGCGCGCCGACATTCTGCAACGCATGGTGCGCTACCAGCTTGCCAAGCGCAGAGGCGGCACGGCTCACGTCAAGGATCGCTCCGAGGTCAATTACACCACGGCCAAGATGTATCGCCAGAAGGGTACCGGCCGGGCCCGTCACGGCAGCAAGAAGGCGCCGATCTTCAGGGGCGGCGGCAAGGCGTTCGGGCCTAAGCCCAGGGATTTCGCCATCGATCTGCCGAAGAAGGTGAGGGCGCTCGCGCTGAAGCATGCGCTCTCCTCCAAGGCCAAGTCTGAGACGCTCGTCGTCATCGACAAATGCGAGCTGAAGGAGGCCAAGACCAAGGAGCTCAAGTCGCGCTTCGCCAAGCTCGGTTTCGGCTCGGTGCTGATCATCGACGGGGCCGAGGTGCAGGACGCCTTCGCTCGCGCCGCCCGCAATCTACCCGACGTCGACGTGCTCCCGGTGGCCGGCATCAATGTCTACGATATTCTTCGGCACGAGAAGCTCGTGCTGACCAAAGCTGCGCTCGAGGCGCTGGAGGCACGATTCAAATGAGCACGCTCGACGCCTACGATGTCATCGTCGCGCCGGTGATCACCGAGAAGGCTAGCGCCGTCTCGGAAGCAAACCAGGTCGTGTTCAAAGTGCGCCGCGACGCCACCAAGCCCGAGATCAAGGCCGCGATCGAGCAGTTGTTCGGCGTGACGGTGGTCGCGGTCAACACGCTCACCCGCAAGGGCAAGACCAAGAACTTCCGCGGCATCAAGGGAAAGCAGCAAGACGTCAAGAAAGCGATCGTAAGGCTCGCCGAAGGCGACAAGATCGACGTGACGACGAGGATCTGACGGGATGGCGCTCAAGTCCTATAAACCCACGACGCCGTCGCAGCGGCAGCTTGTCCTCGTCGACAAGAGCCATCTGCACAAGGGCAAGCCCGTGAAGGCGCTGACCGAGGGTCTGACCAAGACCGGCGGGCGCAACAATAACGGCCGGGTGTCGATGTGGCATCGCGGCGGCGGGCATAAGCGCGCCTACCGCATCGTGGATTTCAAGCGCGCCAAGCTCGGCGTATCGGCGACGGTCGAGCGGCTCGAATACGATCCGAACCGCACCGCCTTCATCGCGCTGATCAAATACGAAGACGGCGAGCTGTCCTACATCCTCGCGCCGCAGCGGCTTGCGCCCGGCGACACGGTGATCGCCGATGCGAAGGTCGACGTGAAGCCCGGCAACGCCATGCCGCTCGCCAACATGCCGATCGGCACCATCGTCCACAATGTCGAGATGAAGCTCGGCAAAGGCGGGCAGATCGCGCGCGCCGCGGGTACCTATGTGCAGCTCGTGGGCCGCGATGCCGGCTATGCCATCCTCCGGCTCAATTCCGGCGAGACCCGCATGGTGCCGGCCGAGTGCATGGCCACGGTCGGTGCCGTGTCCAATCCTGACAACTCCAACGTCTCGATCGGCAAGGCCGGGCGGGTGCGCTGGAAGGGGCGGCGGCCGGTCGTACGCGGCGTGGCCATGAACCCGATCGATCATCCGCATGGCGGCGGCGAGGGCCGCACGTCGGGCGGCCGGCATCCGGTGACGCCGTGGGGCAAGTCGACCAAAGGCAAGAAGACGCGGCACAACCGGTCGACCGACAAATACATCCTGCGCAGCCGCCATCAGAAGAAGAAGGGATAGCTCACGTGGGTCGCTCGGTGTGGAAAGGTCCGTTCGTCGACGGATATCTGTTGAAGAAGGCGGAGAAGGCGCGCGGGTCGGGCTCGAACGCGGTGATCAAGATCTGGTCGCGCCGCTCGACCATCCTGCCGCAATTCGTGGGCCTCACCTTCGGCGTCCATAACGGCCAGAAGCATATCCCGGTGCTCGTCACCGAGGACATGATCGGCCACAAATTCGGAGAGTTTGCGCCGACGCGGACCTTCTACGGCCATGCCGCGGACCGCAAGGCGAAGAGGGCAAAGGCTTAGGATCATGGGCAAGCCGCAGCGCGAACGCGCGCTCAAAGATAACGAGGCGAGGGCGGTGACGCGGCTGATGCGCGTCAGTCCGCAGAAGCTCAATCTGCTTGCCGAGCTCATTCGCGGCAAGAAGGTCGATCGCGCGCTTGCCGATCTCACCTTTTCGCGCAAGCGCGTGGCCAAGGACGTGAAGAAGACGCTCGAGTCGGCCATTGCCAATGCCGAGAACAATCACGATCTCGACGTTGATGCACTCGTCGTGTCGGAGGCCTATGTGGGCAAGAATTTGGTGTTGAAGCGCATGCGAGCACGGGCCAGGGGTCGTGCCGGGCGCATCCTGAAACCATTCGCGCAGATCACCGTCGTCGTGCGCCAAGTCGAGGAGTCCGCCTGATGGGACAGAAGGTCAATCCGATCGGGCTCAGGCTCGGCGTCAATCGCACGTGGGATTCGCGCTGGTTCGCGTCGCGCGGCGAATATGCGCGGCTGCTGCATGAAGATCTGAAGATGCGCAAGCACATCCTCGAGTCGCGCAAGCAGGCCGGCATCTCCAAGGTGGTGATCGAGCGCCCGCACAAGAAGTGCCGCGTCACGGTGCATACGGCTCGGCCCGGCATCCTGATCGGCAAGAAGGGCTCGGATATCGAGAAGCTCCGCCGCGAGCTTGCGTCGATGACCGACTCCGAGGTGCATCTCAACATCGTCGAGGTGCGTAAGCCCGAGATCGACGCCACGCTCGTTGCCGAGGGCATTGCCCAGCAGCTCGAGCGGCGTGTCGCCTTCCGCCGCGCCATGAAGCGCGCGGTCCAGTCGGCGATGCGCATGGGCGCGCTCGGCATCCGCATCAATTGCGGCGGCCGGCTCGGCGGCGCGGAGATCGCGCGCATGGAGTGGTATCGCGAGGGCCGCGTGCCGTTGCACACGCTGCGCGCCAATATCGATTACGGCACGGCGCTCGGGCGCACAGCCTACGGCATCATCGGTGTCAAGGTGTGGATCTTCAAGGGCGAGATCATGGAGCACGATCCCATGGCCCAGGAGAACCGCGCGCTCGAGGCGCAGGAAGGCGGCCGGTCGCAAGGGCGCCGCGAGCCTGCTCCGGCGTCGGCGTAAGCGGTGAGAGACAAGGCTTGAGTCATGCTGCAACCAAAACGCACCAAGTTCCGCAAGGCGCATAAGGGCCGCATCAAGGGCGCCGCGTCGAGCGCGGTGAATCTCAATTTCGGCACCTATGGGCTGAAGGCGCAAGAGCCCGCGCGCATCACCGCGCGGCAGATCGAAGCGGCACGGCGCGCGATGACACGCCAGATGAAGCGCTCGGGCCGGGTGTGGATCAGGCTGTTTCCCGACGTACCAGTGTCGAAGAAGCCGACCGAGGTGCGCATGGGCAAGGGCAAGGGCACGCCGGAGTTCTGGGTAGCCAGGGTGAAGCCCGGCCGCATCATGTTCGAGATCGACGGCGTGAACGAGGTGACCGCGCGCGAGGCGCTCCGACTTGCCGCCGCCAAGCTTCCGATCAAGACGCGCGTGGTGGCGCGCATCAGCGAGGTGCAGACGCCATGAAGGCCGCTCAAGTCCGCGGGCTGACCGAAGATCAGCGCACCGACGAGCTGATCAAGCTGAAGAAGGAGCAGTTCAATCTGCGCTTCCAGGCGGCGTCCGGCCAGCTCGAGAACACGGCGCGGGTCAGGCAGATCAGGCGTGACATCGCGCGCATCAAGACGATGGCGCGGCAAGGCGCCTCGGCCCAAGAGGTCAGGGACCAGAAGCCGGCCGTTGCCGCCAAGCCGAAAGCCCAGCCGAAGCCGAAAGCCAAGTCGAAGCCGAAGACCGAGGCCAAGCCGAAGGCAAACGCCAAGCCGAAGACCAAGAGTGCGAAAGCCAAGGCCAAGGCCTCAAAGAGCTAGGACAAGAGACGATGCCGAAGAGAGTTCTGCAAGGGGTCGTGGTCAGCGACAAGAACGACAAGACCGTGGTGGTCCGCGTCGAGCGGCGCTTTACCCATCCCTTGCTGCAGAAGACGGTCAGGCGGAGCAAGAACTATCACGCCCACGACGAGAAGAACGAGTTCAAGGTGGGCGAGATGGTGTGGATCGAGGAATGTCCGCCGGTCTCGAAGCAGAAACGATGGGTGGTGCTGCCGCGCGAGCATGCAGCTGGATAAGAAACGGATTTTTCGGGCCCTGCGGGGCTCGAGCCAAGGGCAAGTGCCATGATTCAGATGCAGACCAATCTCGACGTCGCCGACAATTCCGGCGCGCGCCGCGTCCAGTGCATCAAGGTGCTCGGCGGGTCGAAGCGGAAATATGCCGGAATCGGCGACACCATCGTGGTCTCCGTCAAGGAGGCGATCCCGCGCGGCCGCGTGAAGAAGGGCCAGGTGATGAAGGCCGTGGTGGTGCGCACCGCTAAGGGCGTGCGCCGTCCCGACGGCTCGATCATCCGCTTCGACCGCAACGCCGCCGTGCTGGTCAATCCGCAGGGCGAGCCGATCGGGACGCGCATCTTCGGCCCCGTCACCCGCGAGCTCAGAGCCAAGAAGCACATGAAGATCGTGTCGCTCGCTCCGGAGGTGCTGTGATGGCCAAGCTCAAGATCCGGAAGGGCGACCACGTGGTCGTCATCACCGGCAAGGACAAGGGCAAGAAGGGCGAAGTAATCAAGGTGATGCCGGCGGAGAACCGCGTCATCGTCAGGGGCGTCGCCGTGGTCAGGCGCCATCAGCGCCAGACGGCAACGCAAGAGGGCGGGATCATCTCCAAGGAGGGACCGATCCACGTCTCCAATGTCGCGCTTGAGGACCCCAAGGACGGGACCCCCACGCGCGTCGGCTACAAATTTCTGAAGGACGGGCGCAAGGTTCGCTTTGCCAAGCGCTCGGGTGAGATCATCGATGTCTGACGCCAGCTATACCCCCCGCCTCAAGCAGCACTATCAAGCCGTGCTGAAGCCCGAGCTCGCCAAGACGTTCGGCTATAAGAACACCATGCAGGTGCCCCGCCTCGACAAGGTGGTGCTGAACATGGGCGTGGGCGAAGGCGTCAACGACGCCAAGAAGGTGACGGCAGCCGCCAAGGATCTCGGCCTGATCGCCGGCCAGAAGCCGGTGATCACGCGGGCGCGGAAGTCGATCGCCACCTTCAAGCTCCGCGAGGGCATGCCGATCGGCGCCAAGGTCACCCTCCGGCAGAACCGCATGTACGAGTTCATCGACCGGCTGGTGAACATCGCGCTGCCGCGCGTGCGCGACTTTCGCGGGCTCAATCCCAAGAGCTTCGACGGCCGCGGCAACTACGCGATCGGGCTCAAAGAGCACATCATCTTTCCCGAGATCGACTACGACCAGGTCGAGGATGTGCTCGGCATGGATATCATCGTTTGCACGACGGCGCGCACCGACGACGAAGCGCGCGCGCTGCTGCAGGGTTTGAACTTTCCGTTTCGCGGCTAGGAAACTGGCAGCGACAGGAGGACGTGAATGGCAAAGACAAGCATGATCGAGCGCAACAACAAGCGGAAGCGCTTGGCCAAGAAATTCAAGGTGCGGCGCACGCGGCTCAAGGCGATCGCCGCCGACCGCAAGCTGCCGGCCGAGGATCGCTTCGCCGCACGCCTCAAGCTTGCCGAGCTGCCGCGCAATTCCTCGCCGACGCGCATCCGCAATCGGTGCGACCTCACGGGGCGCCCGCGCGGCTATTACCGCAAGCTGCGCATGTCGCGTATCGCGCTGCGCGATCTCGGAAGCCAGGGCCTGATCCCCGGCATGATCAAGTCGAGCTGGTAAGGACGATCGATGAGCATTAACGATCCGCTAGGTGACATGCTGGCCCGCATCCGCAACGCGCAGATGCGGCACAAGGTGAAAGTCACGACACCGGCCTCGAAGCTCCGCGAGCACGTGCTCGACGTGTTGGCGGAGGAGGGCTATATCCGCGGGTATGCGCGCGTCGATTATTCGGGCGGCCGGTCTGAGTTCGAGATCGAGCTGAAATATTTCGACGGCGAGCCGGTGATCAAGGACATCAAGCGGGTATCGACTCCTGGGCGCCGGGTCTACTCGTCGGTCAGGGATCTACCGACGGTCGCGAATGGTCTTGGGGTCGCCATACTGTCGACGCCGAAAGGCGTCATGTCAGATTCCCGCGCGCGCACGGAGAATGTCGGCGGCGAGATTCTCTGCAACGTGTTCTAGGCGGGGCTTTGGTAGCGAAGGTTTGAACGATGTCGCGGATTGGCAAAAAGGCGGTGACGGTTCCGAGTGGCGTGACTGCCACGGTGAACGGCCAGGAGGTGGCGGTGAAGGGCCCCAAGGGCGAGCTTAAGCACGTCCTCGCCGACGCCATGGTGGCCAAGCTCGATAAGGGCCGCATCGAGGTGACCATGCGCGAGGACACCAAAGAGGCGCGCGCCATGTGGGGCATGAGCCGGACCATGGTCGCCAATCTGATGGCCGGCGTGACGGAAGGCTTCACCAAGAAGCTCGAGATCACCGGTGTCGGCTATCGCGCCGCGGTGCAGGGCTCGAACGTGCAGCTCCAGCTCGGCTATAGCCACGACGTGAGCTACCCGATCCCGAAAGGCATCCAGGTCGTTTGTCCG
>DATJZL010000095.1:0-6622 GCA_035499115.1 Methyloceanibacter sp.
TGGCGGGGGGAAGGCTCGCAAGAAGCTGCGTGTCGGTGGCGGTGGCGCCCGGCTGCGCCTCGCGCAAGGCCCTCGCGCCTTGCGGCGTCAGCTTGATGGCGTAAGCGCGCGCGTCCTCCTTGGCCCTGCGGCGCTGGATCAACCCGCGCCCGAGCAAGCGCGCAACGATGTCGGCGAGTGTCGAGCGGTCGATGCCGGTACGTTCGACGAGGTCGGTCTGGGTCAACCCTTCTTCGTCGGCGACGATCATGAGCACGGCGAATTGGCGGGGCGTCAGTCCGCTCGCGCGAGCTTCCGAGGCGAAGATGTCGGCGGCGCACTGGCCCGCGCGGTGCAGCAGGTGCATCGCCGAGCGATTCAGGTGGTTTCCTGCCTTAACCATGCGACCCGGCATGTTCGCGTAGGGCGTGTACCCCTCCTCGCTTACGCCTTGCTTACTGGGCGCTTCACGACCCTTTTACAACCCAAAAACGCGAGCAGCAAACGAGGGGTTGCAACCGGCCTGGTCGTGGTAATCAGGTTTTAACCGCAGCGCAACATATCGTTACGGCCGATTTGCCTTACAAGGCGCTAGGCGATCACGACCCCGTACTGGCGTTAACTCGCCGAGGTACACGCCGTTCCACCGCTTTAGGGGGCGTCCTTCCCTTGCTCGGCGGGCTCCTGACCGTGGCGCTGCATGAGCGGCACTTGCGCGATGGCGAACAGAAATGTCAGGGGGAGAAAGCCGAAGGCCTTGAAGCTGACCCACGTGTCGGTCGACACGTTGCGCCACACGAGCTCGTTCACCACCGCCATTGCGGCAAAGAACAGGGCCCAGCGAATGGTGAGCTTGCGCCAGCCCTCTTCGGTGAGCGTGAACACCGGACCGAACAGAAGCTCGAGCATGGGCTTCTTCCACAAAAGCCCCGCCACAAGCAGCGCAGCGAACATCGTGTAGACGATGGTCGGCTTGAGCTTGATGAAGGTTTCGTCGCGCAGATAGAGCGTGAGGCCGCCGAACACGAGCACGATGACGCCGCTCACGATCGGCATGATCGGGAGCTTGTGATAGCTGAACCAGGCGGCGAGGAGCGAGACGAGCGTCGCCGCCATGAAGGCCGCCGTCCCGGCATAAATGCCCGCGGCCGCATTCGTTCCGAAGAACACGAGCAGCGGCCCGAGCTCGATCGCGAGCTTGAGCAGCACCGAAGGTGCAGGCTCGATGGTCTTGGCCACCGAGGCGGTCTTCACGTGTGCCTCGGTGATGGCGGGCGGGTTTGTGTCGAGCTCAGGCTGCGGCTTCATTCTCGCTCTCCACCCCGGCGATGGCGCGCGCAAAATCGTGCGCGTCGAACGGCTCGAGATCATCGATCCCTTCGCCGATGCCGATGGCATTAATAGGCAACTTGAAGCGCTCGGCAATCGCAACAAGGATGCCGCCGCGCGCGGTACCGTCGAGCTTGGTCACGACGAGGCTCGTCACGCCGGCGATCTCCTTGAAGATCTGCACTTGATTGAGCGCGTTCTGCCCAGTGGTGGCGTCGAGCACGAGAATGACGCTCTGCGGCGCGGTTTCGTCGAGTTTCTTCAACACGCGCACTGTCTTGGCGAGCTCGGCCATGAGGTCCGACTTGTTCTGCAGCCGCCCTGCCGTGTCGATGAGGAGCACGTCGGTGCCTTCTTCGCGCGCACGGGCGAGCGCCTCATAGGCGACGCCTGCCGGGTCGGCGCCAACCTCCTTGGCAACCACCTCCGCGCCGACGCGCCCGCCCCACACTTTGAGCTGATCGATGGCCGCGGCGCGGAACGTATCCCCCGCCGCCAGCACCACGCTCCGACCTTGTGCCTTGAGGTGATGGGCGAGCTTGCCGATGGTCGTGGTCTTGCCGGTTCCGTTCACCCCAACCACCAGCACGACATGGGGCCGCGCGGCTTGGTCCGGCACGAAAGGCTGCGCCAAAGGCTCGAGCACACGAGCGACCTCGGCGGCCAGCACGGCCCGCACGGCATCAGGTGAAAGCCCACGCTCATAGCGCCCTTTGGCGACGATTTCGCGGATGCGTCCCGCCATGGCGACGCCGAGATCGGCCTTGATCAGCACCTCTTCGAGCTGGTCGAGAGTTTCCTCGTCGAGCTTTCGCTTGGCGAGAGCGCCGGCAAGATTGTCGGAGAGCGCCGAGGAGCTTCGCGCCAGTCCCTTGCGAAGCTCGGCGAACCAGCTCCGCTTCGGCTGCTCGGTGACGTGATCAGCCTCTGCCTCAGCACGTTTCGGAGGACGCTCGCGCGGCGCCCCCTTCTTTTCAGTCTCTTTGGCCGGCGGCTCCTTGGCGGGAGAGCTTGGCTCCAGTGAGGATGGGGTGGCGCCCCCGAACAGCCGCTCCATGAGGGACGGCTTCTTTGCTTCGCTCATGACGCGACCACGGCAAGGAGCGATGCGCCGTCATCGCCACTCACCACCGCATCGATAAGGGCACCCGCGCCCTCACCTGCCGCGAGCTTGACCGGCGTGAAATCGGCCGAACGGCCTTGCGCCTCATTCTCCATGAGCACTTGGATACGCCGCCCCTTGGCGCTTGCAAGATGCGCCTTGAGCGCCGCGACACCCTTGTCGCGGAGCTCGGCGGCGCGCCGCGCGATGACGGAGCCGCCGACCTGAGGCATTAGCGCCGCGGGCGTTCCTTCGCGCGCGGAATAGGGAAACACATGCAGAAAGGTCAGCCCGCAATCGTCGACGAGCGCGAGCGAACCTTTGAACATGGCCTCGGTCTCGGTGGGGAAGCCCGCGATGAGGTCAGCGCCGAACACCATGTCCGGGCGCACGCGCCGCACCTCCTCGCAGAACGCAATCGAATCGGCGCGCGAATGGCGGCGCTTCATGCGCTTCAGCGTGAGGTCATCGCCCGCCTGTAGTGAGAGATGGAGATGCGGCATCAGCCGCTCTTCCTCGGCGATCGCCGCCATCAGCGCGGGATCGGCCTCGACCGAGTCGATCGAGGAGAGTCTGAGCCGCGGCAACTCGGGCACGAGCTTGAGTACCTTCTGCACCAGCTTGCCGAGTGTCATCGCGCCGGGAAGGTCGCGGCCATAGGCCGTGATGTCGACCCCGGTCAGCACGATCTCGGCATAGCCGCGCTCGACCAGGCGCCGCACCTGCTCCACCACTTCGCCCGCCGGCACCGAGCGCGACGGCCCGCGTCCGAACGGGATGATGCAGAACGTGCAGCGATGGTCGCAGCCGTTCTGGATCTGTACATAGGCGCGCGCGCGGCTGCCGAAGCCGTCGATGAGATGGCTCGCCGTCTCGGTGACCGACATGATGTCGTTGACCACGACTTTCTCGGTTCCCTCGTACGCAAGGCCCTCGAAGGTCCGGCATTCGGTCTTTTCCTGGTTGCCGATGACGTGATCGACCTCGTCCATGCGGGCGAAAGCTTCCGGATCGATCTGCGCCGCGCAGCCCGTGACCACGATCTTGGCATCGGGTTTCAGACGCCGCGCCTTCCTGATCGCCTGCCGCGCCTGGCGCACCGCCTCCGCCGTCACCGCGCAGGTGTTGACGATCACCGCAGAGGTTAGCCCCGCGGCGCTCGCATGCTGGCGCATGACTTCGGACTCATAGGCGTTCAGCCTGCAGCCGAAGGTGATGATCTCAACGTCCGACATGTTGGGGGCTTCTAACATGAAACTCTTGATGAGTCAGACCCCCGCCGGCTGGAACAACGCCGCAGGCAAAGTGCCCTCGAAATCGAGCGCGTAAGGGCCTGTCATCAGGATATGACCGTCGGACTCGCGCCATTCGATCAGAAGATCGCCGCCGGGGAGGCTGACCTTGACCTTGCGCCCCGAGAGCTTGCGCCGCGCGGCGGCGACCGCCGCAGCGCAAGCCGCCGTGCCGCAAGCGCGCGTCAAGCCGGCGCCGCGCTCCCAGGTCCGCACCTTCAAATGCTCTGGGCTCAGCACCTGCACCAGCGAGATATTGGCGCGCTCGGGAAAGATCGGGTGATGCTCGAGCATCGGCCCGAACTTGGCAAGGTCGTGCGCCGCGACATCGTCGACGAAGAACAGAGCATGGGGATTGCCGACATTGACCACGGCAGGCGAATGCAGCACGGGATCGTCGATCGGTCCAATCTGCAGCTCGATGCGCCGCGTGTCGTGGAACGGCTCGGCGAGCGGAATCTGGTTCCAGGCGAAGCGCGGCTCTCCCATGTCGATGGTGACGCCGCCGTCGCGGTTGACGTTAGCGCTAAGCAGCGCGCTCTCCGTTTCGATGCTGACGCCCGGGCGCCCGCGCTCGGCGGCGACAAGGGCCGCGACGCAGCGCGCGGCATTGCCGCAGGCGCCCACCTCTCCGCCATCGGCATTCCAGATGCGCATGAACACGTCGGCATTGCGCGACGGCTCGAGCGCGATGATCTGGTCGCAACCGATGCCCTCTTTGCGGTCGGCGATGGCGCGAAGCGCGTCGGCGCCGAGCGGCAGCGCGCGCGCGCGCGCGTCGAGCACGACGAAGTCATTGCCGAGCCCGTTCATTTTGCGGAAAGGGATCGAAGGGGTCTGCACGGGGGGATCCTTTGCCTTGGCGCCCTTATATAGGGCGAGCCTATCCCTGACTTCCAGCACGACCCGTTGGCCCCTGCCGTGCAAGGAGGAAGGCGATGAAGGCGAGCGCGGCAAAGGCGGCACCGGCTGAGAAGGTCGCATCGGCACCAATCCTGTCCCACAGGAGGCCGGCGAGCACGCTCGCGATGAGGCTCGCGACCCCCGTAACCAGGCCGAACAGGCCGAAGGCCGTGCCGCGCAGGCGGTCCGGTGCGGTGGCAGCGATCAGCGCCGCAAGCACCCCTTGGGTCAGGCCCATATGTAGCCCCCACACGCCAATGCCGAGGAAGATGCCGACCAGCGATGCGCTAAAGCCGAGCACGAGGTCGGCCCCGATCAGGACCACGAGGCCGACAAGCAAAAGGGGCCGCGCGCCGACCCTGTCTTGAAGCCGGCCTGCAGGATAGGCGCTTAACGCAAAGACAAGACTCATCGCCGCGATCACCGCGGGCGCCCAGGCGAGCGGAAGGCCGCCATCCTTGGCGCGGATGACGAGGAAGGCCTCGCTGAACCGCGCCAAGGTGAAGACGGCACCGGCGACGATCACGAGCCAATAGGCCGATCCGAGTTGCCGGATGTCGGCGAGACGAAGCGGCGCCTTCGGCTTCTGCTCGAGATGCGCCGGCTCCTCGACGCCGAACACGAGGACCGTGACGGCGAGCACCGCTGGAATCACCGCGAACCACAGCACGGCGCGGATGTTGTCGTTGAAGAGATACATCAGCACGATGGCGGTAGCCGGGCCGAGCGTCGCGCCGACCGTGTCGAGCGACTGGCGCAAGCCGAACGCGGCGCCCCTCTGCTCGGGCGGAGTCAGGTCGGCGACCAGCGCATCGCGCGGCGCGCCTCTGATGCCCTTGCCGATGCGGTCGAGAAAGCGGGCGAGGAGCACGAGCCCGATCGAGTTGGCGAGGGGGAAGAGCGGCTTGGTGGCGGCGGCGAGCCCGTAGCCCGCTATCGTAAGCGCCTTGCGCTTGCCGAGCGCATCAGACAGCCAGCCGGAAAACACGCGAGTGATTTGCGCCGTCGCCTCGGCGATGCCCTCGACCAGCCCAAGCGCAGTCGCGCTTGCGCCGAGCGTCACCATGAGAAAAACCGGAAGCAGCCCGTGGATCAGCTCCGAGGAGGTGTCCATGAACAGAGAGGTGAGCCCGAGTGCCCACACCGCACGCGGCAAATGTCCTCCCGATCCTTTTTCTCTCATCCGTTCTCTCTTGGACTGAGGTCGGCGCCCCGCGCGCGTCACGCGCGAGCGTGTTATATGGGCTTCCCGGTAAAGAACGCGAGTGAGAGCAGCATGATCGCCATTCCCAGCCAGGATCCGGTCGGGGCACTCGTCCCCCACACCCTGAAGGAGCCCTTGGTCGGGGCTCGGTCAGGGCCGCTCGCCGGCCTCACCTTCATGGTGAAGGACCTGTTCGCCATCAAGGGCCACAAGGTCGGGAACGGCAATCCAAGCTTCTACGAGCATGCGACGCCCGCGCATGAGACGGCACCCGTGATCGAGCGTCTGCTCGCCTCAGGCGCCTCCTTAACCGGCATCACCATCTGCGATGAGTTCTTCTATAGCGTGCTCGGCTCTAACACCCATTACGGCCAGCCGGTGAACGCCCACGCGCCGCAGCATGTCACCGGCGGCTCATCCTGCGGCTCTGCCGCGGCGGTGGCGGCCTCGATGTGTGACTTCGCGCTCGGCAGCGACACCGCCGGCTCGATCCGCGTGCCGGCCTCCTTCTCAGGCCTCTATGGCCTTCGCCCGAGCTTCGGCCGCATCTCCACTGAAGGCGCCACCCCCATGGCGCCGAGCTACGACACGATCGGCTTCCTTGCGCGCGAGGCCGAGCTGTTTCGCACAATCGGCCATGTGCTGCTCGGCGGCGCGAAGGTCGAAACGCCGGTCAAACGGCTCGTCATTCCCGAGGATGTTTTCGGCTACGCCGAGAGCAGCATCGACGACGCTCTGTGGCAGGTTTTCTCGCGCATCGGCGGGGCCTTACCGCAGGCCGAGCGGAAAATCCTCGCTGGCGACGATACCGAC
>DATJZL010000096.1:0-13787 GCA_035499115.1 Methyloceanibacter sp.
GATGCGTCATGACGTCGACGACAATCCCTTGGTCTTGCCAATGCATTATTTGGGGAACAAGGATGAGATGCCCCGAGGAGGAAATGGGCAAGAACTCGGTAATGCCCTGCACCACCGCGAGCACGATGATCTGCTCTATGGACATGCCCCGTCGCCCCGCTTGTTCCGCGCGCGAGCAGGTTCTATACCGAGGTCATAGCCCGCGCGATTCATTTTCTTCCAACATCTAGCCACCGAACGGGTCGATGGCGAAACTTCTGCACTACCCCCTCGATGCCTACTCCCGGTCGATCCGGCTCGCGCTTAGCGAGTGCGGGGTCGAGGTCGAGCTCGTCGAGGAGAAGCCCTGGGAATGGCGCCCCGAGTTCCTCCAGATCAATCCGGCGGCGAGCCTCCCCGTGCTCATCGCCGATGAGCACGGCCCGATCGTAGGCGCCTACGCGATCTCCGAATATCTGAGCGACGTGATGTCGGGCAGAGACGGGCACGACGCACCGGGTTTCCGGCTGTTCCCCGGCGATGCGCGGGCGCGGGCCGAGGCGCGGCGGCTGGTCGACTGGTTCCATCACAAGTTCCACGACGAGGTCACTGTCTATCTCGTCGAGGAAAAAGTGTTTCGCCGATTCGGCCCGCAAAGCTCGTCCCCCGACATGGAGGCGATGCGCGCGGGCCATGAGAACCTGCGCTATCATCTCGCTTATATCGGCCATCTCGCCGAGACGCGGAGCTGGCTTGCGGGCGACGCCCTGAGCTTCGCCGACCTCGCCGCGGCGGCCCATCTCTCGAGCCTCGATTATCTCGGCGAGGTGCCGTGGGAGGAGCACGAGTCGGCGAAGAACTGGTATGCGCTGATCAAGTCGCGACCGTCGTTCAGGCCGCTTTTGCAGGACAAGCTCGCGGGCTTCCTGCCCTCGGGCACCTATGCCGATCTCGACTTCTGACCGTTAAGTCATCATATCAAACGTCATGGCAGAGACGTTGAAAGGCCTGATCGCCGGAGAAGCCAATGCGCTTGGCTTCGACGCGATCCGCTTTGCCTCGGCCGAGCCCGTCGCCGGTGCCGGCGACTCGCTCGCTCAGTTTCTCGCCGAAGGCCGGCAGGGCGACATGGCCTGGCTCGCCGAGACCGGCGAGCGCCGCAAGAGCCCGCATGCGCTCTGGCCCGAGGCGCGGAGCGTCATCCTGCTCGGGCTGAACTATGCGCGCGGCGGCGATCCGCTCGCCATCCTGAATGAGCGGTCGCGCGGGGCGATCTCGGTCTATGCGCGAGGCGCCGACTATCACGACATCCTCAAAGCCAAGCTCAGGCAGCTCGCTGCGCGGGTCGAGGAGCTGGCGGAGGCGGAGGTGAAGCTGTTCGTCGATACCGCGCCGGTGATGGAGAAGCCGCTCGCCGCGCGCGCCGGGCTCGGCTGGCAAGGCAAGCACACCAATCTCGTGTCGCGCGAATTCGGCTCGTGGCTCTTTCTCGGCGAGATCTTCACCAGCGCGGTGATCGAGCCGGATGCGCCGGAGGAAGATCATTGCGGCGCCTGCCGGCGCTGTCTCGATATCTGCCCGACGCATGCCTTCACCGCGCCCTACCGGCTCGATGCGCGAGCCTGCATCTCCTACCTCACCATCGAGCATAAGGGCCATATCGCGCCGCGCTACCGCGCGGCAATCGGGAACCGCATTTTCGGCTGCGACGATTGCCTCGCCGTCTGCCCCTGGAACAAATTCGCGCAAGCGGCCCGCGACACGGCGCTCGCGGTGAAGGCAACAAGCGACAATCCACCGCTCGCCGAGCTTCTTGTCCTCGACGATCAAGCGTTCCGTGCCCGCTTCCGCGGCACGCCCATCAAGCGCACCGGCCGCGATCGTTTCTTGCGCAATGTGCTGATCGCCGCCGGCAATTCGGGCGACGCGTCGCTGGTTGGGCTCGTGGAAGCGAGGCTCGGCGATCAATCGCCACTCGTGCGCGCCATGGCGGTATGGGCCTTGTCGCGTCTTGCCCCCGATCGCTTCGCCGCGCTCCGCGCGCGCGGCGCCGCCGACGCGGACGCCTCGGTGAGGGGCGAATGGATGGGTGAGGCGGCGTGAAGAAGCTGTTCGCCTTCGGTCTTGGCTTCTCGGCGCAAGAGCTCGCGTCGCGTCTCGCCGCCGGCGGCTGGCAAATCGCCGGCACTACGCGGGACGAGGCCAATCTCGCGCGCGCCGTAGCGCAAGGCTATGGGATGGCGCGCTTCACCGGCGAGGCCGGAAATCGCGAGGTCACCAAGCTGCTGCAAGGCACGACCCACCTCATCCACTCGATTCCACCGGGGGCGCACGGCGATCCGGTGCTCGCGCATTATCGCGATCAGATCGCGACCATCGGCAGGCTTGAATGGATCGGCTATCTGTCGACGGTCGGTGTCTATGGCGACCAGGAGGGACGCTGGGTCGATGAGACGACGCCGCCCAAGCCCAACAGCGAGCGCACCGAGGCGCGGGTCGAGGCGGAAGAGGCTTGGCTCAGATTCGGCGAGGAGACGGGAATCCCGACCCACGTGTTCCGGCTCGCCGGCATCTATGGCCCAGGACGAAGCGCCTTCGACAAGCTGCGCGCCGGTACGGCGCGGCGCATCAGGAAGGACGGCCAGGTGTTCAGCCGCATCCATGTCGCCGACATCGCCAGCGTGCTCGAAGCTTCGATGGCGCGCCCGCGGCCCGGCGCCATCTACAACGTCGCCGACGATGAGCCGGCGGCGCCCGACGCGGTCGTGGCCTATGCGGCAGGGCTGCTGGGCGTGCCGCCGCCGCCCGAGGTCGAATTCGCCGAAGCGGACCTCTCGCCCATGGCGCGGAGCTTCTATGAGGGAAGCCGGCGCATCGCCAATGCCCGCATCAAGTCGGAGCTCGGCGTGAAGCTCCGCTATCCCACCTACCGCGAGGGCCTCACCGCGCTCATCCCGGAGCGCGGATCGTGAAGGTGCGCGAGGCGATCAAGCTCATCCAAGCCAACGGCTGGTATCTCGCGGCGACTAAGGGTAGTCATCGGCAATACAAGCACCAGGACAAACCTGGTCGTGTTACCATAGCAGGAAAGGCCTCTGACGATCTGGCCCCAGGTACCCTCCAGCATTCTGAAGCAGGCCGGCCTCAAGGATAGAGAGTGATGCGCTACGCGGTAGTCATCGAGAGAGCGAATGGAAATTATTCGGCTTACGTGCCGGACCTGCCGGGCTGCGTCGCAACCGGCTCGACGGTCGAGGCGGTGGAGAACGAGATTCGCGATGCCATCCGATTTCACATCGAAGGCCTGAAGGCCGACGGCCTCAACGTCCCCGCTCCGACCAGTATCGCCGATTACGTCGAGGCCTGAAGCTCGGAGAGCAGTGCGGCGACGGTGGCTTCGAGGCGGCGCAAATCTTCAGGCCGTGACTGGCGGTGGTCGCCGCCCTTGATGAGGGTGAGCTCGACATCGCCGCAGCGCAGGAGATCGACAAGGTCGAGCGCGTGACCCCAGGGCACGTCCGGATCGCTCATGCCTTGCAGGATGCGCACCGGCAGCTCGAGATGAAGCGTGTCGACGCCGATGAGATGGTTGCGCCCCTCCTCGATCAGATGCTTGGTGATGGGATAGGGATCGCCATAGAGCGAAGGCTCGTAGTGGACGCCGTCGCGGTCGAGCGTCGCTTTGATCTCGGGCGTCATGCGATGCGCCATCAGCCGCTCGGTCATGTCCCATGCCGGCGCGATGAGCACGAGGCCGGCAAGCCGCTTGATCTCGCCAATTCGTGCCAAATGGCGGGCGAGCAGCAGCGCGATCCATCCGCCCATCGAGGAGCCGACGATGAGAGCCCGGCGCTTGCCGAGGAGACTGAGCACGTTCGATGCCTCCTCGAGCCAATCGCCGATCGAGGCCTCGAGCAGACTTCCCGAGGAGAGGCCGTGGCCCGAATAGTCGAAGCGCAGCATGGGCAGGCGGCGGCCGCGGGCGAAGTCCGCCATCACCAGCGCCTTGGTGCTCGCCATGTCCGACAGGAAGCCCGACAGCCAGACGAGAGCGAGATCGCCGTCGGCGCTTCTATCGGTGTAGCGATAGGCGATGCGCCGGCGCTTTCCGGCCCCACCCACTTCCAGGAATTGCGGTTCTTGGTCGTCCATCATAAGAAGCGGCAGGCCGCACTGAATCTCTCACGGACCAAACCACAGTCGATGACCGGGGTCACCATATTGCAGGTCGTGCCGCGCCTCGATACCGGAGGGAGCGAGCAGGCGACCGTCGAGATCACCGAGGCGCTCACGCGCGCGGGCGCGACCGCCCTCGTCGCCACCGCAGGTGGCCGCATGACCGCCGCTGTCACCCGCGCGGGAGGAGAGGTCGTCACCCTTCCCGTCGCGAGCAAGAATCCATTTACCATTCTCGCCAATGCCAAACGCCTCGAAGCTCTCATCAACGACAGAGGCGTCGATCTCGTTCACGCGCGGAGCCGAGCGCCCGGCTGGAGCGCGCTCCTCGCCGCGCGCCGCACCGGCCGCCCCTTCGTCACCACCTATCACGGCGCCTATGGCAGTCTCGGGCCCATCAAGGCCGCCTATAACAGCGTGATGGGGCGCGGCGACCGCGTCATCGCCAACTCGCTCTATACGGCGAAGCTGATCGCCGAGCGTCACCACGCGGCGCGGGAACGCATCCGCATTATTTATCGCGGCATCGACAATGCCACCTTCGATCCCTTGGTCGTGCCGCCTGGCCCGGTCGCCAAGCTCAGAGAGCGTTGGGGCGTCAAACCGGACACTAAGATCGTGCTGCAGGCCGCACGTCTCACCGGGCTGAAAGGTCATCGCCATACGATCGAAGCGGCGGCGAAGCTCGACCGCCAGGGGGCGCTCGACGGCGCCGTGATCGTGTTCGCCGGCGATGCGCCAGGAAAGGCGGCCTATCGCCAGGAGTTGATCGACCTCATCGCCAGGCACGGTCTGCGACAGAAGGTGCTGCTCGTCGGCCATTGTGACGACATGCCGTCGGCCTTCCTCGCCGCCCATGTCGCGATCCTTCCCTCTCTGGTCGCGGAAACCTTCGGCCGCACCAGCATCGAGGCACAAGCCATGGGCTGCCCGGTCATCGTCAGCGATCTCGGAGCGCTGCCGGAGACGATCGATGCCGCAGAGGGCGGCGCTGCGGGCTTCACCGGCTGGCTCGTCAGGGCCGGCGATGCGGAAGCGCTCGCCGCCAAGATCGCGCTCGCGCTTGCGCTCACGCCGGAGGAGCGGTCGGCCATTGGCGCGAGGGCGCATGCGCGGGTCAGCGCACTTTTCGAGCTCTCACAGATGCAGACGAAGACGCTTCAGGTCTATGACGAGCTGCTCGGCACGCATTTGGCCGAGCGCTTTGCCGATCCGCCGGCTTTACGCTCGGCGTTGGGCATGGAGAATCGGGCTTAAGCTTGTTAGGGCAATGCCCGCTTGACTTTGCCAGGCCACTTCCCATGCTATACAACGTGTAGGGTTTAGCGGCATTCGAAGAACGGCAGTGCCTCGCTTTCAGGCGAGCATCGCTGCGTTCGTATAGAGGAGAACGCAACATCGTAAGACGGCCTATGAAGCTTGCCCCCGAAAAGGGCGGCCCCCGTATCAACGAGGGCATCGACATCCCCAAAATCCAACTCATCGACGCCACCGGCAACAATGTCGGCGTGGTTGCCACGTCCGAGGCTCTCGCGCGCGCGGTCGAGGCCGGGCTCGATCTCGTCGAGATCGCGCCAAACTCGGAACCGCCGGTGTGCAAGATCCTCGATTACGGCAAATACAAATATCAGGCGCAGAAAAAGGCCGCCGAGGCGCGCAAGAAGCAGCGCACCGTCGAGATCAAAGAGATCAAGATGCGCCCGAACATCGACATCCACGACTACGACGTGAAGATGCGCTCGATTCGCCGCTTCTTCGAGGAAGGCGACAAGGTCAAGGTGACCTTGCGCTTCAGAGGCCGCGAGATGGCGCATATGGAGCTCGGCACCAAGCTGCTCGAGCGCGTCAAACAGGATACGTTGACCATCGCCAAGGTCGAATCTGAGCCGCGGCTCGAAGGCCGGCAGATGGTGATGGTGCTCTCGCCGCGTTAGGCGATCCTGCGCTTCGTCGACAGCGCGGCGGCTTGGCGACCGGCTTCTTGGCGCAGACCCTCGCCGGTCACCGCAGCCGGCGCCGCTTTGCCGAACAGAAAGCCCTGCCCCATATTGCAGCCGAGCTTGGTGAGCACCTCACGCACGTCCTCGTTCTCGATCCCTTCGGCAATGGTTTTCAAGCCCAGCGCGCGGCCGAGGCTGACGATCGCCTTGACGATCTTAGCCTCCTCGGGCTTGTCCAGCATCTGCGTGATGAAGGAGCGATCGATCTTGATCGTGTCGAGGTCGAGCTCGCGCAAATGATAGAGCCCTGAGTATCCCGTGCCGAAATCATCGAGCGCGACGCGCACGCCGACGTTGCGCAACGACCGGAGCACGGACTTGGCTTCGTCCAGCCTTTGCACCACCGCATTCTCGGTGATTTCGATCACCAAGCGATGCGGCGGAAACGCGGCCTTGGTGAGCAGTCCGAGGATCCTCTGCGCAAGAAGCGGATCCGAGATCTGTCGCGGCGAGAAATTGACCGAGACATAGAGATGCTCGGGCCAGGTCTCGGCGTCCCGCATCGCCTGCTCGAGCAGACGCTCGGTCATCTCGCCAATGGTGCCGGTGTCCTCGGCGATGGGGATGAAAAGATCGGGCATCAGCATGCCCCGCGTTGGATGCTCCCAGCGCGCCAGCACCTCGAAACCGACCGTCTTCCCGCTCTCGAGGTCGACGAGCGGCTGGTAATAGGGAACGATCTGGCCGGCAGCGACGGCGACCCTGATCTCGGCCTCGAGCTCGATGCGCTGTTGCAGCTTCTCGTCCAGGCTGTGATCGAAGAAGCGGTAACGGCTGCGACCCTCGGCCTTGGCCCAGTACATGGCCATGTCCGCTTGGCGTAGCGCCGTCTCGACCAGGGCGCCGTCGCGGCTCGCCATCGCGTCGTTAGCGCCGTCCGGGCGCGAGGTGGCGACTCCGACGCTGACGCCGACCTGCAGCGCGAGTGCCGCGAGCGGGATTGGCTTTGGAATCTCGTGCACGATGCGCCGCGCCAGCCGCTCGGGTGCGTCGCTGCCGAGGGAATGGTGCAGAAGGATGCCGAACTCGTCACCGCCGAGCCGTGCAACCGAGCCGCCTTCGGCGAGCCAAACCAGGCGCCGGGCAATGACGCGCAACACCTCGTCGCCCAACCGATGGCCGTAGACATCGTTGATCGGCTTGAAATTGTCGAGGTCGACGACGAACAGCGCGTAGGCTTCACCCTCGGGCAGCCGGTTCATCGCCTTCTCGAAATCCTCGATGAACCAGCGGCGATTGGGCAAACCGGTAAGAACATCATGGCGCGCCAATTGGTGCGCAGCCTCCTCGGCGATACGCCTCTCTCTGACCTCCCGGTGCAGGTCCGCTACGCGGCGGACCGAGAAGATCTTGGCGGCGATGCCGAGAAAGACGAACAGGATGATGAGCCAGTCGATCGCGTCGCTTTCAGGCTCGTGGGTGAGGGCGAGGAATTTGTCAAATGAGTCGTACCAGACCGCGAGCAGATAGAGCGGCAGCCCTACGGCACCCATCACGACAAGGTCGCGCGTGACCCGGCTTTGCCGCTTGAACCAGGCCATGAGCCTGCGGAAGGGTGCCGGAATGTCCATGATCACCGCGCTCTCGGTGCACCCCACGGGAAACTCGTCGGAGGTGACAGAGCAGGCTGGGGCAGGCCTCTTGTGACGCATGCTAAACCCAACGTCGGAAGCAAGCGTTAAGCCGGATGGTTGAGAGGTGGTTCGTTCCGGGACACCGCCTTGCCGGCCTTGCAATCGGCGCCAAATCCACCCTATAAGGCCACTTCAAGGAGCCGCCCGGCGGGGCATGCCGTGGCGGCTCGCATGCTTTCAATCAGTCGAACTCGATTTGCCCCCGTCTCTTTAGAGGCTCGCGCGGGCTAGAAGAAAAGGAAGCCAAATGCCCAAGATGAAGACCAAGAGCGGTGCCAAGAAGCGCTTCAAGGTCACGGCCACAGGCAAGGTCAAGTGCCAAGCCTCGCGCAAGCGGCATGGTATGATTCAGCGCCCGACCAAGTTCATCCGGAACGCGCGCGGAACCATGGTCCTCTCCGACGAGGACGCCAAGATCGTGAAGAAGAATTTCCTGCCTTACGGCCGCTAGCGCCCAAGGCTTAGCTTCGAAGGAGCACTCGCATGTCTCGTGTGAAACGCGGCGTCACCGCCCATGCCCGCCACCGCAAGGTGATCAAGCAGGCCAAGGGCTATTACGGCCGCCGCAAGAACACCATCCGCGTCGCCAAGCAGGCGGTCGAGAAGGCCGGCCAATATGCCTATCGCGACCGCAAGGTGAGGAAGCGCACCTTCCGCGCTTTGTGGATCCAGCGCATCAACGCCGCGGCGCGCATCAACGGCCTGACCTATGGGCGGCTGATCGACGGGCTGAAGAAGGCCGGCATCGAGCTCGACCGCAAGGTGCTCGCCGACATCGCCGTGCACGAGCCGCAGACGTTCCAGGGTCTGGTCGAGGCCGCGCAAGCCGCAGCGCGGGCTTGACGCCCCTTCCCGGCGGGTTGCCCGGGCATGGGAGCGGGAGCCGATGAGCGCGGAGCTCGACAGCCTCAGAACCGAGCTGATTGACGCGATCGCACGCGCCTCCACGCTTAGCGCGCTGGAAGAGGTCCGGATCGCCGCGCTCGGCCGCAAGGGCCGCGTCTCGGAGCTGATGCAAGGCCTGAGCGCGCTTCCTCCGGAACAGCGCAAGAGCTATGGCCAGGCGGTCAACAGCCTGAAAGAAGGCGTGGTGGCAGCGCTCGAGGCCAAGCGCGAGGTGCTGGCAAAGGCCGCCACCACCGACAAGCTCGCGTCAGAGCGCGCCGACGTGACGTTGCCGACACGCGAAGGCCCTCTGGCCGAGGGACGCATCCACCCGGTCAGCCAAGTCACCGACGAGATCACCGAGATCTTCGCCGACATGGGCTTCTCGATTGCCGAGGGGCCGGACATCGAGACCGACTTCAACAATTTCACCGCGCTCAACATTCCGCCGGAGCATCCCGCGCGGCAGGATCACGACACGTTCTATTTCGCTGAGGGCCCCGATGGCTCGCGGCCCGTGCTGCGTACGCATACGAGCCCGGTGCAGATCAGGACGATGCTGCGCGAGAAGCCGCCGCTCCGCATCATCGCGCCGGGCCGCGTCTATCGCTGCGATTCCGATCAGACCCACACGCCGATGTTCCATCAGGTCGAAGGTCTCGTCATCGATGAGGAGACGCATCTCGGCCATTTGAAGTGGGTGCTCGAGGAGTTCTGCAAGGCGTTCTTCGAGGTGCCGGAAGTGAAGATGCGCTTCCGCGCCAGCCACTTCCCCTTCACCGAGCCGTCGATGGAGGTTGATATCGGTTACGCCAAAGTCGGCGACGAGATCAGGATCGGCGAAGGCGATCAGTGGCTCGAGATCCTGGGCTGCGGCATGGTGCATCCGAATGTGCTGCGCAATGTCGGGCTCGACCCTTCGCGCTGTCAGGGCTTCGCCTTCGGCTTAGGCATCGACCGCATCGCCATGCTGAAATACGGCATGCCTGACTTGCGCGCGTTCTTCTCCGGCGATCTCCGCTGGCTTTACCATTACGGCTTCGCGCCCCTCGCCATCCCCACCCTTGCCGGGGGCCTGTCGTGAAATTCACGTATGCATGGCTCAAGGAGCATCTCGACACCAAGGCGAGCGTCGAGAAGATCGCCGAGACGCTCACCCGCATCGGGCTCGAGGTCGAGGAGGTGTTCGATCCGGCGACTGCGCTCGGAGCCTTCCGCGTAGCCGAAGTCATCAGCGCCGCGAAACATCCGAATGCCGACAAGCTCCAGGTGTGCGAGGTCGATACCGGCACCGAGCGCTTGCAGGTCGTGTGCGGGGCGCCGAATGCGCGCGCCGGGCTCAAGGGGGTGTTCGCAGCCGTGGGCAGTTACGTTCCCGGCATCGACCTCACGCTCACCAAGGCAAAGATCAGGGGCGTCGAGTCGAACGGCATGCTGCTCTCGGAGCGTGAGCTCGAGCTGTCAGACGAGCATGCGGGCATCATCGAGCTCAGCCCCGAGGCGAAAGTAGGCAGCCCGGCCGCCAAGGCGCTTGGCCTCGACGATGCGATGATCCACATCGCTGTCACGCCCAACCGGCCGGATTGCCTCGGCGTGCGCGGCATCGCGCGCGATCTCGCCGCCGCGGGTCTCGGCAAGCTCAAGAAGGACACGATCAAGCCGGTCAAAGGCGGCTTCGCCAATCCCATTCCGATCGGGCTTCACTTCGACAAGGACAGCGCCTCGGCCTGTCCCGTCTTCGCCGGGCGCGTGGTGCGAGGGGTCAAGAACGGGCCGAGCCCCGCTTGGCTGCAGAGGCGGCTGAAGGCGATCGGGCTGCGCCCCATCAACGCGCTGGTCGATATCACCAACTACATCTCCTACGACCGCGGGCGTCCGCTGCATGTCTATGACGCCGACAAGATCGAGGGCGCGATCGGCGCGCGGCTCGGGCGGAAGGGCGAGAGTTTCCTCGCGCTCGACGGCAAGACCTATGCGGTGGACGGCGACATGTGCGTCATCGCCGACGACGCGAAGGTGCTTGGGCTTGGGGGAGTGATGGGCGGCGACGATTCCGGCGTCACTGAAGCCACCACCAACGTATTCATCGAGTCGGCTTATTTCGACCCGAAGCGCACGGCGCGCACGGGGCGGCGGCTCAACATCCAATCCGATGCGCGCTTCCGCTTCGAGCGCGGCGTCGATCCTGCCTTCGTGGTGCCGGGACTCGAGCTTGCCACGGGGCTCGTGCTCGAGCTGTGCGGCGGTGAGCCCGGCAAGATCGAAGTCGCGGGCAAGGCGCCAAAGCCGAACGCCCCGTTCAAGTTCGACCCCGGTCTCGTCAAACGCTTGAGCGGACTCGATCTTGGCACGAGCGTCATCAAGCATCTGCTCGAAGCGCTCGGCGTCGGGTTCGATGGCAAGGGCAAGCAGCTCAAGGCCGCCCCTCCCTCGTGGCGACCCGACATCACCGGCCCCGCCGACCTCGTCGAGGAGGTGGTGCGGCTCGTCGGCGTCGCCAACGTGCCGGCCACACCGATGCGCCGTGCGGCGGGCGTGGCAAAGCCCGTGCTCACCGAAACGCAGAAGCGCCAGCGTCTTGCGCGCCGCGTGCTTGCCGCGCGCGGGCTGGTCGAGGCGGTCACCTGGTCGTTCATCGCGCCCGAGCACGCCAAGCTGTTCGGCGGCGGAGCGCCGGAGCTTGTCTTAAGCAATCCGATCTCGTCGGAGCTTGCGGTGATGCGGCCCTCTCTGTTGCCCGGCCTGATCACCGCCGCGCAGCGGAACCGCGACCGCGGTTTCGCCGACGGTGCTCTGTTCGAGCTTGGCCAGGCCTATCGCGGCGCCAAGCCCGAGGATCAGTTCGTCGCGGCCTCAGGCGTGCGCTTCGGCCATTCGAACATGGACGGCTCCGGCCGGCACTGGTCTGGCGAGGCGCCGCCTGCTTGCGTGTTTGTCGTCAAGGAAGACGCCATCGCCGCGCTCGCAGCTCTCGGCGTGGATCAGGCCAATATCACCGTCGCACGCGAGGCGCCCTCCTGGTTCCACCCCGGCCGCTCGGGCGCGCTCAAGCTCGGGCCTAAGACCGTGCTCGGTGTGTTCGGCGAGTTCCACCCGGACCTACTCGCCACGCTCGGCGTCGATGCGCCGATCGCGGGCTTCGAGCTTTATCTCGACGCGCTTCCCGCGGCAAAGCGCAAGGGCACGGCCAAGCCCGCCCTCGAGGCGTCGGACCTTCAGCCGGTCAAGCGCGACTTCGCCTTCCTGCTCGACCGTGATGTGCCCGCAGGCGACGTGGTGCGCGCGGCGTCCGGCGCAGACCGTTCGCTGATCAGCGGCGTGGACGTGTTCGACGTGTTCGCCGGCCAAGGCGTGCCGGAGGGCAAGAAGTCGCTCGCCATCGAGGTGACGCTTCAGCCGCGCGACAAGACTCTGACCGACGCGGAGATCGAGGCGGTCGCGGCGAAGATCGTCGCCGCGGTCACCAAAGCGACCGGCGGCGAGCTCCGCGGCTAGAACTGGCGGAGGGCACCAAAGGGAAACGGCGACGGCTCGCGACGGCCGATTTGCGGCACGCGGCGCTTGTTCACCGCGGGCTGCGCATAGAAGGATTGGTCCTGGCAGGCTTGCGCAATCTTGTCGGCGACCGGTTTCATCGGCTCGGCAGCCGGCAGCCAGTTTTGGCAGAGCGTGCCGAGCTTGCCGCCGAGAGCAGCCGCGCCGCCGGCGCAGTAGAGCCCCGAGCCGTCCGATTGCGGGGTGAAGCGCACACCCTTGGCGCCCTTCGCCTCGTCATCGAGCCCAGCAGCAAGATGGTTCAGCGCATAGATGCGGATCTCGGCATCCTTCGCCGCGAGGCGCTCAGGCTTCGCTTGCGTGTTGTCGAGCGGGATCGCCTCGATCGCCTCGACGCGCCAAGCGCCGTCGATGCGGGCGAGATGCACCTTGGCCATCAACCCATAGTCGCGGCAGATGCCGAAGCGCTTGAGATCGGCGGTGCCGGGGTGCAGAAAATTGCCCATCCCGTAGAAGATGAGCGACTTGCCGTCCATCTCGACGCCTTGCGCCACATGCGCATGGTGGCCGACGATCAAGTCGATGCCCTTCTCGCCCGCGGCGAACCCGCGCCAGTCAGCGAGCTGGCGGTCGTCAGGCACGACGCGGCCCTCGAGCCCGTAATGGATCGACAGGATGCGGTAGTCGGCCGGCATCGCCAGGAGCTTGTTCACGACCGCTTCGAAGTCGGCGCGCTGGCGGTACGATGCTTGGCCGGCGCTCTTGTCGGTCGCGCGAAATTGCGGGACGTCGCCGCTGATGATGCCGATCGCGTCAAAGGCGACGCGCGTGCCGTCGAGGTCGAGGCACGCGGGCTTGATCGCCTCGTCGAAATTGCTGCCGATTCCGGCATAGGCAATGGCGCGCTCGGTGTTGGCGACTGCCAAGTGATAGAGCGTTTCCTCGATGCCTTGCGCGCCGTAGTCGAAGGCGTGATTGTTGGCGAGCGAGAACAGATTGAAGCCGAGATCGATAAGAACCTTAACGGCGGCCGGGTGGCTCCGAAAATGGAACGGAGCATCCTTGTCGCCTCCCTTCTTCTGGGGCGAAAGGTCGTTGCGGTCGGTGACCACCGTTTCGAGATTGGCGAAGGCAAGGTCGCCGTCGATGTCCTTGGCGATGCCGGATGTCATGTCGGTGAAGGGCGTCACCCCCCTGCCCTTGTGCACGCCTTTGGCATCGACTTGGGCATCGCTCGGGTTGAAGCCGGTATCGCCGACGAGCACGATCGTCATGCGGTCCAAGCCTGGCCCCTTGGCGGGCACGCTGTCGCCGATCGAGGCGGTGAGCTCCGTCGCGTCGCACGGCGCGATCCGCGCCGCGCCGTAAAGCGTGCCGCCGGCAGAGAGCGCCGCAACAAGCGCCGCTCCGCCCGCAAGCGAGGCCAAATGCCGCTTTCGCGCCACTTCCTCCTCCCTGAAGATCGTAGGCGAGGAACCAGAAGACAGGTTAGAAGCGCGTGAGGATGGGCGCAAGCAACGGCTGAAAAAAGTGCAGTTTCTCAGCCACTTCCAGCCAAGATTCGACGATGTGGGGCGCGGATCAGCCGATCGGGAGCGGTTGCTCGCCGAGCCGCGAT